>JBBSBT010000337.1:0-4347 GCA_038250985.1 Bacteroidales bacterium | reverse complement strand
GGATTGAGTTTTATGTGCATCAGGAGAATATATTGTTTTCTCAAAATATCAATGCGCTAGACATTGTTACTTATCCCCCTTTACGAAAAAAGTTGTATCCATCCCGCAAAGCCGGAACAAGTTATGGTCAAACAATTCCAGCGTTTAAGATTTATAGGGCTTAAGGAAGGATTCGGACAAAAAAAAGACCGTCTTAACAGACAGTCTTTAATTTTGAAAAATATTTCTTTATTTGGCAACCGGAGCTGCGCCTGGATTCAGGTTATTCTGTGGCATCTGGGCACCGGTAGCTGCTTCAACAACAGTTCCGACGATCCGAAGCTGAACTGAGGCTTCTGTACCATTCGACATTACAGTTATGGTTTTATTGATAGGACCAACACGATTGGAATCATATTTTACCTTGATTGAAGCTGATTTGCCTTTAAGGATCGGTTCGCGTGGCCATTCAGGAACCGTACAACCGCATGAGGAAGCAACGTTAGATAAAATAAGGGGTTCAACCCCGGTGTTTTTAAATTTGAATTCACAGGTTCCGTCTCCGCCTTTGATTAATGTACCATAATCATGTGTCGTTTTTTCAAAGCTGATTATGGGCGCATTGGGATTAGCAGCCGGCTGAGGATCAGCATTTTGTGCAAAAGCAGCAAATGACATCAGCATTGAAATCCCGAAAGCAAATAGTACTCTTTTCATAATTTGATTTTTAATTGATTAGTTTTAAAAAATTACAATCCCCCGAAATGTTTACAGGAAGAATTATCTTAATTCCGAAGGTTGCAATTTCCATGCCAACGGAATATCATGAACAAAATTATTAATTATTCAAATAGGTAAACGTATTCATGGTATAAATGTTATAAATTTGTTTAAATTTAACATTATTATTATGGGGCGTTTAATTTTACTTTCATCAGTTTTTCTTTTCAGTATGTTGCTATCATCCTGTTGTTCAACTAAAAAGGCGGAGAAAGAAATACCCGGCCAGGTCTCTTTTGTCACAAGTCCTGAAATTATTATCTATCAGACAACAAAAGATTATTCAAAATTAGTACCAGTTAACCTGAGTGATGATAAAAAACAAATAGAATCCTACCCCGATATTAAAGATATATTTTATGATGGCAAACTTGCCTATCCGGTTCAGCTACACAACGGATACTGGCTCGACAACAGGGGAATCGGCAGGAATGTCGCTTTTATTAAGCTAACGTATGAGGAATATTCGAAGCTTTCAAAAACCCCTTCGGCTGAGGAATTAATGAATATGATAATTGATGATCAGCCTTTAATCAGCATGTATAGTTGCGGGGCCAGGTCTTCATATAAGGAAATTGAAACTGAGCTGAACATGAAAATTGATAGCGGTGATTTTTCAGGTTTCAAAAAGATTAAATAACCTTTTAACTCTTCAAATTTGTTTACTAATGGGTACGATAAAAAAGGGAAACTTTTGTGTATTCGAATTAAGACTTTTAACAAAAAATATGATTAAAGTACATATTAAAATTAAAACATATATAAATTTGTATTAATTTTGCACAAAGACAAATCCGTCTACATCCTAAACCTGACCGGATTTCACATTTATCCACAAAGTCTCCATCATTGGAAAATTCGATCCCGCTTGTTAAATTGCTCGATGGCAGAAGTTTCTACTATGCCTTTTTGGTTGGTGCCCAACGCATTTTCGAAAATCAGGGCCTGCTAAATAAAATGAATGTTTTCCCGGTCGCTGATGCTGATACGGGAACAAACCTGGCAAGTACCATGCGGTCCATTGTCGACAGCCCTATACCTACCAACAATGTAAAAATGACAGCCACTGCTTTGGCTGATGCCGCATTAGTCGGCGCCCGGGGCAATTCAGGTATTATTTTTGCCCAGTTCCTGTATGGTTTTGGAAATGAAATTGAAAATGAAGATAATCTCACTGTTGAAAATTTTTCGCGTTCCATCACCAAGGCTGTAACTTACGCTTACGAGGCCATTGCCAACCCGGTGGAAGGCACCATGATTTCGGTTATACGCGAATGGGCTGAGTTTATCAATACCATGAAAGGATTGATTGACGACTTTGTTGAACTACTTATCAAAGCATTGCAGGTCGCCAAGGATTCTCTTGCTGATACCACACGTAAACTTGAGGTGCTGGCCAGGTCGAATGTGGTTGATGCCGGTGCAAAAGGATTCGTTTTGTTTCTTGAAGGAATGATTGATTTCTTCAAAAACAGGCAAACGATCCGCAGGCTTGCCATCCCGATGAATGATATGATCCTCGAGGATATCCCTGCTGATTCGCACGACGAAATCACATACCGCTATTGCTGTGAAGCCATGCTCGCGCTCGATTTACACCCGGGTGAAACTAAAAATACTTTACGTGATTCTATTGCCGAAATGGGTGATTCATTGGTTGTTGCCGGTTCCGAAAAACGATTACGTATCCATATTCATTCCGATAACCCGATCAGGCTTTTTGAAGCCATAAGTAAAAAAGCATCCATCACTTACCAGAAAGTGGATGATATGGTGATGCAGCAGGAAATGACGCATAACCGCAAATGGCCCATAGCTTTGGTTACCGATTCAACCTGCGATTTACCGCAGGAATTGCTGGAGAAATACCAGATAACAATGGTTTCACTCACATTGCAGGTCGGAGCATCCCTATACCTGGACCGCACTACTATTTCGAGCGACAGTTTTTATAACCTTCTCGAATCCTCTCCTGTATATCCCACTACTTCGCAACCCTCCTACAAAGATTTTATCAATAAATATTCATACCTGAGCACCCATTACAAATCCACAATCGGAATCCACATGAGCAAGCAGCTGAGTGGTACATTTTCGAACAGTCAGCGCGCAGCCAAAGCCGTGAGTGAACAAAGTGGTAAAGAAATTTCTGTGGTTAATACAAACAGGTTATCATCAGCATTAGGACTTACTGTACTGCGTGCCGCCGAAGCCGTTGAACAAGGGAAATCGCATCATGAAATAGTTTCATCTATTGAAAGCTGGAATGATAAGAATCATATTTTTGTAAGTGCCAAAACGGTCAAGTACCTTGTTAAAAGCGGTCGTTTAAGCCATTCGAAAGGCATAGCTGGTAAACTTTTAGGCGTTAGGCCTATCATTTCAGTTAATAACGAAGGTAAAGCCTATACTTTTGGAAAAGCCTATTCCGAAAAAGGAAGTATGCAGCTTTTGATAAAAGAGGCATCACGTGTGCTTAAAAAAGGACCTGTGTGGGGATACTCCATTTCACATATCCGAAACCTCGAAACCGCTGAGTGGTATGCCACTCAAATGGAAACTCTTACCGGTAAAAAACCCCTTTTTATCAACGACTGCAGCCCTGTTCTGGGTGTGCATGGCGGACCGGGAACGGTAGTACTTTCTATTATGGAAGAATAAACAGGAGTAGATTACTTTCTCTCATTTCATAACTTACTTTATCATTTCATCAAGGCTTATTTGAAGCGTTTGATGCAAATCATTTTTTTCTTTCGCCTCTCTTTTTGTACTTTCGCCGCATGGTCTGAAACATCTTCGGGCCGTGGATTTATTATTATTATTTTTTGAAAACCCGTTACTTATATGATAACAGAGCAACTAATTAACCCCTCAAGTATTGTGATTGTTGGCGGTTCCAACGACACCACCAAACCCGGCGGAAAGGTTTTAAAAAACCTGATTGACAATCATTTCAGCGGAAGCCTGTTTGTTGTGAATCCGAAAGAAGATGAAATACAGGGGTTGAAATGTTATAAGAGTGTGAATGAACTTCCCCAATGCGACCTGGCAATTCTGGCCATAGCTGCAAAATACTGTCCCGATACGGTTGAAATACTCGCCCGTGATAAAGAAACCCGCGCTTTTATTATCCTTTCGGCAGGTTTTCATGAGGAAAGTGCCGAAGGAGCTGTGCTTGAAGAAAAAATAGTTGCCACGATTAATCAATATAACGCCTGCCTCATTGGCCCGAATTGTATCGGCATGATGAATCATCACCATACTTCCGTTTTCACCACTCCCATTCCAAAACTCGACCCCAAAGGTGTTGATTTTATTTCGGGTTCAGGAGCAACGGCTGTTTTTATTATGGAGGCATCCATTCCGAAAGGACTAACCTTTTCGAGCGTTTACTCAGTTGGAAACAGTGCTCAGCTTGGAGTGGAAGATGTATTGCAATACCTGGACGAAACATATAACCCTGAAACCAGTTCGCCGGTTAAACTGCTCTATATCGAAAGTGTAAATAAACCCGAAATGCTTTTGAAACATGCTTCGTCGCTGATTCGTAAAGGTTGCCGGATAGCTGCCATCAAATCAGGCAGTTCG
>JBBSBT010000336.1:0-4365 GCA_038250985.1 Bacteroidales bacterium | reverse complement strand
TTAAAACTAAATATGGAAATATTGCAATATATGCGTTGTATTGACATGTCTGTTTTTTGTTGTATATTAGCGCAAAAATGAAATTTTTATCAAATAATTGATGTAGTACTTATCCTAAAATAGAGTTTATGTTCAACACAGCACATTTACACCCGATGATTGTACATTTTCCAGTAGCCTTATTGATCGTGGGCTTTGTTGCCGATACGGTCTACATGCTGTACAAAAAAGAAGCCTGTCTTTCAAAAGTAGGATTTTACCTCATGCTGGCAGGTACGCTTGGCGCTATTGCCGCTGTTCTTTCAGGTAATTTTTTTACCGAAGATATGTCAGGAAGCGTTGAAGCTGTTCGTGAACAACACGAAACATTTGCCAATATCACCATGTACCTGATGATTGTTGCCAGCATTTTGCGGATTTTTCTGGTTTATAAAGGTAAAGCAGAGTCGAAAGCCGGGCTTGTTGTCTACCTGCTTTATTTTGTAGGTGTAGTAATGGTAGGATATACCGGCTTGTTGGGAGGTACTATGGTATTTACTTATTTGATTGGCTTATAACAAAACATATCTATTAACTCTAAATTCAGAAAAATGAAAAAAGTAATGATTTTTGCTATGATGCTGGCTACGCTGGCATTTGTGACCGGATGTAAATCAAAAAATGCTAAAGAAACATCCCCAAAGACGCTTGAAAACCTGAAAGCCGGTATTATTGGCGAAACAACAGCAAGCGCCAAGTATGCTGCCTTTGCACAGAAAGCCACTGAAGAAGGGTTTGAGCCAATTGCCCAACTGTTTAAAGCTGCATCAAAAGCTGAAAGCATCCACGCAAACAACCACCTGAAAGTATTGGAAAAACTTGGCGAAAAGATGGATCCTATTGATCCGAAATTTGAGGTAAAAACCACTAAAGAAAATCTAGAGGCAGCTATTTCAGGTGAATCCTATGAGTTTGCAACTATGTATCCTGGTTTTATCCAATCAGCCAAGGATGAAAATGTAGATGATGCGGTTACTTCTTTTACATGGGCACTTGATACTGAAAAGAAACATAAGGATTTTTATCAGAAGGCTCTTGATGCACTCGATAAATCAGAAACTGCATCACTTCCGACTTCGTTTTTTGTTTGCCCAAAATGCGGAAACACATATGATGCCGCAACTGTAACGGCAAAATGTGATTTTTGCAAAACGCCAAAAGAAAAATTTATCGCCATCTAATTTTCACATTTCCGGTTTTCTCCTTAAAAAAGTATATTCTGGCAAGGCTTGTAGTATTGGCTACAGGCATTGCCGGATATACTTATATGTAAATACTAAAGTGGAAAATTGGCCGGAATCATGAAGTAACAACGATTAGTCTAAATTAAAAATATCAATGGATTCAAATGGCTGGCTCATCTCCCGCTTTGTGACAGCATAAATTCAAAATGGTTTAATATTTCAAAGAACAGATACCCCCTATAATCAGCAATTATTTTTTGATAATGATTTGTCTGAAAATACCTTGTTCCGTAAATACCATTAGCAGGTAACATCCGGGATTCAGATTGCTCATATCTATGGTATTCATATGGGCTGATCTGACACTTTTCACCAAAACGCCTGTCATGCTGTAAACATCAACCTTTTGTATTCCGGCATCGGATGATATATTCAGTTTGTTTATAACCGGATTTGGATACAAGACTAATTTAGACTTGAGTGTTTTTTGTATGCCGGTAACAGGGTAAGCAATGCTCATATAGTAGAGATTTGCTGTTTCCGATTTGGTTATTGAATAAAAACCCGCAGGTATTGTTATGGTAACTATTCCTGCAGTTGCGTTATAGCCTGTTCCTTTAACATTTATTTTTCCTGTAAAATCAGCATTGAACACCAGCGTTAATGTAGCTTCCTCTGTTGTTGTAAATGTGATCAGTGTACCCGACTCTATTTTTAAGCACTGTGTTAATGTAAGCCCGGCATAGGTAACAGTACCTTTCGAATTCGAAAGATTTCCGGTAAAGCTATAGAATGTACTGTTTAAATCTGACAGCGTAAAATTGTGTATTTCATCTCCCGGGGTAATAACGCCTGTAGTATCTGTAATGCCGGCAATACTATCGCCTTGTATTGATACCATGCTGGTCTTATAACCGGTAAGTGCAGTTTTCAATGCTGCATTTACTGCATACGATGCATCATCAACTGAATTGGTGAATGTCCATTTAAAATCGCCGCCATACACACGCCCTGCATAACCGATTACTTTGTCCCTGGCAATTTCAGGGCTATCGGCCGTGTAAGCATACATTTCCGAAGGGTTTGTATCGAAGTTATTATAGGTATTCCCACCATAGGCCGAAACCACAATGTCGCTTACTGTTTCATCTCTGCTTGTGGCAACGTAAGCATCAAAATCAACCGTGGCATCAGGATAACCTGAAGCACCGTAAGGCACAAAACGTCGCTGGCCTGTCATATAATTATTAAAAGCCTTGATGGTTCCGCCATCTTCCTTTGAGAAGGTCGGCATATTCACATAATCGTTTAACTGGGTGGATACATTAAACACGTCGGTTCCCTGCATAGAAGTCAGCATAGGATATTTACAATTGCGGAAATAATTGGCCTCCACAAATACCGACGAACCCATTGTTGATCCTACACCGTATTTCGCATTGCCATCATAATAGTTATTATATACATGTGCTGAATAAAAACGGACCCGGGGATGACGGGAATCGGAGTGATCGTACCAGTTATGATGGTAGGTTATATAAAGCCCGGAAGTGGTGTCTTCGCTCAGGCCCAAAAGATTACACTTTCCCGAATCCCAGAAGTGATTGTATGAGAAAGTGACATACGTTGATTTTTTACAATCCAGTGCGCCGTCTCCTTTTACCTGGTCGGCATCACTGCCTGCGTTGCCATAAAACATATCGCAATTATGCACCCAGATATAATCATTATCCTGTTGTAACCCGACATTATCACCTTCGTCGCTGTTGCAATTCATGAACCCGATATTCCGTATTTCGATATTTGATGCATTTTTAATGCGGATTCCCCAGCCATCAGCAACGGCATCGTCACCTACTCCTTCCATTGTTAGGAAACCTGATGCATTATTAGCGTTTTCAATTACGATGTCGCCACTCAACATGTATGCCAGGTCGGTAATCTGTCCCACCAAACGAACAATAAGAGGACGTGTATCATTTCCTTTTTTAAACCCATCAAGAATAGCCTGTAAGCCGACACAAGGATTTGCATTGGCACCGGTTACGTTAAGCGAAATTTTATTTTTTGTATTCCCGGTGATATACAAAACAACCGCATTATCTTTTGGTGTACCATCGGCTTTGTAAGCTCCGGGCATTCGTCCGTTCGAAAAAGCGAAACCTGTGCGGTCGTGAGCTGCTACGGCAAGTGATCCTGTTACAGTGCCTTCTCCTTCAACACCCGAAAATACAGGCACCACCCTGAGTGTATACGTTCCTGCTTTGAGACCTGGTACATCAGCACGATAGAATGTGCCATAGTAGCGGATAAGCTGATCATCAATCTTTTGATCCGTTATACCCTCTCCGCTGTAATATACATTATAGCTTTCGGCACCATTAACAGGTTGCCATTTTACAAAAGCAGATTCCAGCCAACCAGCTGATTCATCAATATGTAATGATTGTGCACTGGTATACGCCGATGCAAGCAAGATAATTACCAGAAAAAGAAATCCTTTCAACATTTTGTATGAGTTTTAGCAGCTTGCATTTGTTAACCAGGTTGAATTAGTTTTCAGGATACAAAGTTAATGTGTGTGTTCGATGGTGAGGTTGATAATTTGTTTTAAAAGGTTGAACTTTTGGGGATCTTCCAATATTTCTGACCTGAATCTATGTTTCAGCAGATTTGTAAAATATTGCCCGGAAACACTTACATGAAAATTTTCATTTTGTGATGGCCTCATCCGCGCAGGAAATAAAAAAAGGGTTGCAGTATTCCCGCAACCCTTTTAAAATCAGTTTATTGTTTTATGAATTTAATCATTTTTATTGTTTTTGAATCTGCAATTTTCATTGAGTAAACTCCTTTAGCTAAACCACTTACATCAATTTTCTCTTTTGCGGTTTCATTAATCAACATATTACCGTTTACATCGTAAATTGATACAATCGCACCATTATTAAAGTTGTTTATCGTCAAAATGTTTGTTACCGGGTTTGGGAATATTTTAAAAGGCTTATCCCCTTTCTCATTTATTCCGGTTACCCCGGCATCCTGTGTTACGGTTATAGTTTGCGGAGCCACACCATTTCCTGACACGGTAATGGTTGCAGTTCTTTCAACCAGGGTTGGGTTATATGCTGCAGTAAGAGTT
>JBBSBT010000335.1:0-4373 GCA_038250985.1 Bacteroidales bacterium | reverse complement strand
GTTAAACCGGTTTTTCTTATCAGAATTGGTAAGGAATTCGCGTAGAATATTAGCCCTGGCGCGGGTTGTTGAATTTTCATCCTTCGTTGCCATATAGCTCGGGCACATGGTCCCTCCTATCACTTCACTTTTACGGCAATCCGCCGACCCGGTGCATTGTTCGGCGGCGCGCAATATTCCGTTTGTTCCCGAAAAATCGAAAATAGTTTCAGGCTCTGTTATGGAAAGGCCTGGTTCGTACCTCAGGCTGCGGTTCATCTGCGGTGTACGGGTTATCTTTCCCGGATTAAATATACCATCGGGATCCCAGGTGTCCTTTATGTTCTGGAGAAGCGCATAATTATGATCCCCGATCATCATCGGTATAAATTCGCCCCTGAGGCGTCCATCCCCGTGTTCGCCACTCAACGATCCGCGGTATTTTTTTACCAGTTTGGCGGTTTCAAGTGCAACAGTATGAAACAGTTCCACATCTTTGGGATCCTTCAGGTTAAGCACCGGACGCAGGTGAAGTTCGCCTGTTGCAATATGAGCATAATATACACAATCCAGGTTAAGGCCCACAAGCATCTTCCTGAAATCATCCATATACTCCGGCAGAACTTCAGGGTTAACAGCGGTATCCTCAATAACAGCAACCGGCTTGGCATCCCCGGGAAGGTTGGATAAAACGCCCAGGCCGGCTTTACGTAAGGCCCATACTTTATTCACATCCTCGTTATAAACCAGCGGGAAATGATAGCCGTAGCCGGCCTCCTGCAGATCATGAATAACAGCAGCGGCTTTGATGTCAATTTCTTCCCTGGTTTTTTCTGACAACTCAATTACAAGCACCGCCGTAGGATCTCCCTGCAGGAAAAAACGGTTTTTACGCTGCGAAATGTTGGCTTTGGTTTGTTCCAATATCACATGATCCATTAACTCGATAGCTACCGGCTTGTGTTTCAGCGCAAGGATATTTCCTTTAAAAGCCTCGTCCAAAGTATTACAGTGGACACAGATCAATGCTTTCTCTTTTAGCGGAAGAGGGGAAAGATTGAGTTTTATTTCAGTGATAAAGCATAACGTACCTTCGGAACCGGCTATTAACTTACAAAAGTTAAATTCCTCGCTGGTTTCGGTAAAGGGTTCGGTTTCGAGTAGCAGATCAATGGCATAGCCTGTGTTACGGCGATGTATGGATTTATCCGGAAACTGTGCCCTGATTTCATCCTGGTTTTCAAGCGTTCCGAGAATAGAGTTTATGTTTCGGTATATCGAACCTTCGAGTGAATCGAGCGTGCATTTCTGTTCAAATTCAGGTTTTGATAGCTTTCCGAAAACCACTTCCGAACCATCGCTCAACAGGGCTTTTACCTCAAGTGTATGATCACGTGTACTACCGTAAACCAATGAATGTGAACCACATGAATTATTACCAACCATTCCGCCTATCATGCAGCGGTTGGAGGTTGAGGTTTCGGGTCCAAAAAACAATCCCGTGGGCTCAAGAATTTTATTCAGTTCATCCAGAACCACAGCAGGTTGTACCCTAACCCAATGCTCTTCAGCATTGATTTCGAGCACTTTAGTGAAATGTTTTGAAATATCGGCAACAATTCCTCCTCCCACAACCTGCCCGGCCAGTGAAGTTCCGGCAGCCCTTGGAATCAGGGAGGTTTTCATGCTGCGGGCAAAGGATATCAGCGTTTTCAGATCATGAATGTCCGCAGGACGAACTACCAAACCAGGAATTTGCCGGTAGGCCGAAGCATCAGTGGCATAGATCAGACGCGTGTATTCATCAGAAAACACTTCACCTTTGAGTGCTGACTTCAGTTCATTGAGTTTGTTATGAGGGATTATCGTGTTTTCCATATTACTCTTCCACCAGTTCTTTCAATGGTTTAAAATAATACTTGTCCCATCCGTCAACAATATTGTCAAAGGCTTCATCTGGGATGTTTATATGCAGGAGTTCAACATCGGTCGAACTACCTTCATCATGCAGCTTAATGGTGACTATGGACTTATGCTCTGATGGAATGTCTTCTTCATCTTCAAAATACCATTCCTGTACGATCTTTTTGCCGGTTTCAAACTCAATATTTATCCCTGTAATATCTCCGTCCCATAACGAAAACTCAGTTCCTGCAACAGGATCCATTACAGCCGTGGCACCGCTCCATATTTCAATGGTAAGCGGATTGGTTAGTGCTGTATAAATATCTTCGGCCGAAGCTTTTATATGGTAATGTTTCTTAATATTTTTCATGTTTCTGATTTTAGAAGTTAATTAACCGATTGAGGTTTTCGTGAGAGAAAGCATCAAATCCTATCGTTTAAAAATGAACGTTAATTCCGGGTTGCAACCTGAAAACAGGCATATGCATATGATCGACATAACTTGTACTCCCCTGTTTATAAGTGAAACCAAGCTGGGCATAGGTAAAATCGGCCTGAAGCAATACGGTAACAGTTTCGTATAATTTATACTCAATGGATGCGCCTGTCAGGAAGGTAAACTTCGAATCGGTGGCACCTGTTTTCCAGAACGTCAGCTTGCCAATGAAATAGGTGTCAACGCCATAAAACTGATCAGGGGTGGTTGCTTTCATTATACCGCCCATAAGTTTAAACGTAGAGTTCAGCTTGCCACTGAGGGCAATTTTATAATAGGCACCTCCCATATAGGTTTTAAGCTGGTAAGGACCGGAAAGCATATCCACCTTAGTGAAAGAAGGATCGCTTTTCAGGTAATCATCTGCATAAAAACCTGCTGCAAATCCCAGTGAATTAGATGAGTAATCCACTCCAAACCCAAGTTTGGGATTGATAAACCACGCTGCTTCAGCTCCGTAACTTTTGCCTAAAAGAGCATAACCTCCATACCCGAAATTTTGTGATCCAAATTCGCCCATAGGCAAAACCTTGCCAAACCTGAAGCCAATAAATGAATTGGAATGCTGAGCGGATGCAATATTAAAGCTTAAAAAGCTTAAAATCAGTATTATAAATAAGCGAACATTCGTTTTCATCCACCTTTTGAATTAGCGTCCAAAAGTACTAAATTGTAGCGATACTTTCAGGACTTCTTTGAAGTCGGCTAAATGTTATTTTGATGTGCTGGGGAAAGATTGCATTAACCTAAAGCCTTTTTTTTTATTTTTTTTCTTGTTCTTTTGTCATGACACAAAAGAACCAAAAAGTCTAGGCTCAATATAAATTCCACACAGATATACGACTCGGTAAGGCTCGCAATCCCGATAGCTATCGGGAAAGGCCTGAAAGATTTCCCCATATCCATACAACACGTGAGGCTGGTGTTTTGCTACGCACATGCCCGCACGGTTTACCTTCGTCTACATCTGATGTTAAATTTCTATTAGGCCGATCCCTACACCCTGTAAATCAACATAGAAAGCGAAATCTTTGTTCCTCCATGTTGCCTTAAGAGGAAACTCTAATAGAAGGGACCGGCCTTATAAAAATGCGCCTGCAATTCTTAGCCGGAGGTATGTGCGAATGGCATGCGCGTAGCAATACACAGCAAGGCTAACTGTTTGGATTTGTATTGATTTTTCATGCCTTGTATTGCGAGGAGATACCTCTGGCTTAGAAATGCCAGCATTGTTATACAGCCTTGATCTTTTGGTACTTTTCCATCAAGGGAAAAGGACAAAGAGATAAATGTTGAATCAATTTTCGAATTAATCCATGGAGCTATTATGATTTTTCTTAAAATGATATCGCTTGTGATGTCTTAACTTTTCCAGCACATCAAAATATAATACAGCCTGTAAGTCATTAGTAATACAACGTATCCCAATTTCAACTTATAATTCTATTTAAAAGTAACCGACAAAATGAAATTTGTTGCTGATTAACAATTTGGTCCTCACCCCAACCCCTGAAAACAAGGAGGGAGTTGGCTTATACTAACTTAACAGATTGCAATTCTGTTGGTTAATATCTGCCTCCCCTATCCCGATGGCTATCGGGATTAGGGGAGGTGCCGACAGGCGAAGGGTTAATAAAATACCGAAAATTATTCTTGTTAATCTTTCCCAATACTCATACAAAACATTTTAGAATGATTTATTATTTTTATCCGCTTGGCAATGATTTCCTCTATTTAACATCCTGTTATTCAATGTATTTATACTAAAACAAAAAGGCAGATCATCTTTAACGGATTAATCTGCCTTTCAATCATATTACAGGATCTCTTCTATTTTTTATAAAAATCAGTACTTTCAAAAATTTTATCCGCTGATTTGGCAATAAATCCCGAATATAATTTCCCGTCAGTATCCGGGTAACGGATAGCAAATTCGTAATAGCACGAAGGTATTTCGAAAGTGCCTTCCACAAAACTGACATGAAGGACCCCG
>JBBSBT010000334.1:0-4420 GCA_038250985.1 Bacteroidales bacterium | reverse complement strand
TAATTGTATTTTTGTTCGCATTTCAAAATTTTGAAACTGTAAATATTTCATTTTATAAATGGAACATAGAAATCCCGTTAACCCTGGCCATTATTGGAATATACATTATAGGAGCCTTAACGGGTGGCTTATTTTTTTCGTTGATGAAAAAAGTAATTACTATGGATAAAAAAACCAATTCCTGAATACAGGATTGCTAATGCCTCGCCGAATTGATTGAGAATGGTTTTAACGAAACCATTCTGCAATACATTTTGAAAATGGCAAGTATAAATAAGTCTTAACGCCACCTATCCTTCGTGTTTCGCCTAAAGCATTCGGGCAGGGTCGCAGAATGCCGATTGTGGGAAGGTATTTGTCGTAGGCAGGTTCAGTGAATTTACCGTCATCTTGTTTTTGTGCAAAAGCATAACCCTGGCAGCTACTATTTCATTTTAAAAGTTTATTATTTATCCCTTTATTAATTTTTCTATTTTATTTTGAGACTAATAAAATAGTGTATATTTGAGCGATTGAAGCTTGTATACTGATCCCGGGAAAGCGATCTCAAATATTTTATTATGCTGCATAAATTTTTTATTATACCTGAATGGTTGATTATTCTTCTTCTATCCCTTAACTACCAATTGTGTTTTGCGCAACAAAACGATGCTGAACTAATTAATCAGCAAACAATTATTGAAGTTTCAAAAGACAAACTGGTTCAGACCTTTTCCTTCGAAATAAGGATATATAACCGTGCCGGCGATAAATACGCTGAGATTTCAATTCCGTTTGATAAAATAAATAAGATTTCAGGCATCGAAGCCTCAATAACCGATAATTCGGGTAATGAAGTTCAGAAGCTTAGAAAAAAAGACATAATTGAGCGAAGTCTAAGTTCGGACATCAGTTTTTATGATGATACTTATGTTAAAGAATTCACGATGCGCAACCATACATACCCTTATACCTTAAAATATTCTTTTTGTATGGAATCCAGCCAGTTTTGGACAATCACAAATTGGTTTCCGGTAATCGCGTATAAAGTACCAACACGGCAGGCAACGCTGAAACTTAGCACACCGTCAGGTTACCATATTATTTATCACTCTAACCAGATTGATAATCCTAAAATTGATTCAGTTTCCGGACGGATTGATTATTTGTGGCAAACTTCGTATACCAATACAATAATACCTGAAACATGGTCAGCCTCCCTTCAACAATTTATACCATATGTGGAAATTGTTCCCGAAAATTTCAATTATGTTTACCCTGGTTCTAATAAAAGCTGGGAGTCTTTCGGCAACTGGAACCTTAGCCTACTTGGCGGATTAGACGACCTGCCATTGAATGAAAAGTTTATAATCCATTCGTTAACCGATACAATTCAAGATGAAAAAGCAAAAATCAGGGTTCTGTTTCGTCGCCTTCAGGATGAAACCCGTTATATCAATGTTTCAATTAAAACCGGTGGTATGAGGCCCTATCCCGCTTCATATGTTGCCGAAAAAAAATATGGCGATTGTAAAGCATTGACTAACTATTTCAAATCTTGTTTATCTGTTATCGGTGTTAATGCATTTTACACTGCCATCAATTCCGGTGATGAAAATAAAGCTATTGATACATCATTCCCATCACAGCAATTTAATCATGTAATTCTGTTTGTTCCAACCAAGCAGGATACATTGTGGATAGATTGTACATCAAATCTTGCCTTCGGTTATATAGGAACTTTTATACAGAATCGCCCGGCCCTGGTAATGGCAAATAACACCAGCAGCCTGGTTATGACACCCGGGTTGGAATGTGTAGATGTGATGGAAACCCGGAAAATAAAAGCAAAAATTAATGCAGAGGGTGTAATGAAGGCTGATTTTAGCTATGCTTGCAGAGGCGAAAAATATGAATTGCTGTCATACCTGAAATCGGAAGCAAGTGAAACACAAAGATCGCATTACCTGAGTAACAATTTAGTAGTGCCTGGATTTCAATTGGATGATTATTCAATATTGACACCAGAACGCGATACGCCTGAAATAAAATTTGAATATACTGCATCATCGGAGAAGATGATGAAAGAGTATGGTAATGAATCACTTTTGAAAATTATTTCCCTGGGATATTTATATCTGGAAGATCCAAAAAAGAGAAAATTGCCGGTTCAGATCGACTTCCCTGTTTACAGGATCGATTCATGCGAATATGAGATTCCTGCAAATTATGCCATTTCTGCTATCCCGAAAAACATATCCTTACATTCAGATTATGGAGAATACCAGGCTAATTTCCAAATTAAAGATCATACTATACAGATTATCAAACAAATAAAAATTAATCCGGGTTCCTATCCCCTTGATGATTATCCGGATTTTTATGGTTTTATAAAGCGCATCCTTGAATCGGAAAATTCATTTTATATCACATTAAAAAACATTTAATATGAAGTATTTACTGGTTTTACTTGTACTCCTTGCAGGAAGTTTCAATCAGCTTAAAGCCCAGGATTATTTTGAGGAATTTGGCAAAATAACCCAGGAGCAAATTGATATGAAATCATGTAGTTATGATCCTTCAGCAGATGCGGTTGTGCTTTTTGATGTCGGGAAATCAAACTTCTACCGGACTGAAGATGGTTTTGACCTTTCATTCATGCGGATTACACGCATAAAAATACTTACCGAAGCAGGCAAAGAGTATGCCGAAGTATCTATCCCGTTTTACCAGGAAGGCAATATTTATGAAAGAGTAGAAATCACAAAAGCATGTACCTACACAATTACAGACGGAAGAATATCGAAAATTACGCAACTCGACCCCAAATCATGCTATGAAGAAAAGATAAACAAAAACTGGAAAGCCCGGAAATTTGCCATGCCCGATGTGCAGCCGGGCTCTATCATAGAATACACTTACAGTATTCAATCCCAGTATCTCTTCAACCTGCACGATTGGGAATTCCAATGGAATATACCCGTACTTTACAGTGCATACGAGGTACGAATGATCCCTTTTTACGAATATGCCTGGGCAGTACAGGGACGGAATACTATGGACGAATATACAGCAGGTGAAGATCGCGCTTCATTGGATAAACATTTCGGCGCAGTCACTTATCACGATATGATTTACAAATTCGGACTTAAAAACATACCCGCTTTTAATGATGAAGAATTTATACCTTCCCGATCAGATAATATTATTAAAATTGGTTTTCAGCTGGCGACTATTCATACGTATACCGGCAGTACAATTAATATTATGACCACCTGGCCCGATCTGGTAAAAGATTACCTTAAAAATAGCGATTTTGGCAAATATGTAAAGAAAAGCGAGAGCAGCGCGTCCAAAGTCCTGGATCGTGACTCGCTTGAAGGAAAGACACAATTACAAAAATTCAATTATGTGGTGGATTATGCAAAAAATAACTTCAAATGGAATGAAGAAAACAGCCAGTTTGCCAATAGATCGCCATCCGAATTAGAAAAGGATAAAATCGGCAACAGTGCAGAAATTAATTTATGGTTGGTCGGAGCTCTGAAATCGGTTGGATTTGAGGCATACCCTGTAGTGATCAGCACCAGAAAACACGGGAAAATACACACAGATTACCCATTCAGCCACTCGTTCAATTCAGTCATTGCCTGTGTAATGGTGGATAGCATGACTGTACTTGCCGATGCAACCGATCCCTTTTGCCCCAACAACAGGATCTCAATCCAGTACATGAATGACAAAGGGCTCCTGGTGGATAAAAATAACATGGTTTGGGTGAACCTTCAGGATCCGTCAATTTCAAGTTTTAATGAAAGTATAAAAATCGATTCGATAGGCAAAGAACAACAAGCGCTCGTTGTAATAACAGCATCAGATTATGAAGCACTTCAATACAGGAACAAATATGCCAACAACCACGATAATATATTCAAAGATCTCAGTAAAAAATCATACAACGTAGAAGATTCTTCACTTAAAACAAAATATGAGACCGACAGGACACGACCTTTTGCTTTTATGTATCAACTGAATCGTAAATCTGAAATTATCAATGATAAGATCTACGTACAACCCTTTCTGAATGAAGTTTTTTCGGAAAATCCGCTTAAACAGAAAACCCGTACCTACCCGGTTGATATGACATATCCCTTTAAGCGAACCTATAGATCAGAAATACTAATTCCGGATGGATACAAAGTTCAGTTTTTACCTGAGAAAAATATATTTAGTGACGATCTTTTCGAGTTTGACTATTCAGCTTCACAAAACAACGACCACATCAACGTTGTATTTATTTACACATTTAAACATTCGGTTTATTCGCCTGAAGAATATTCAAGGGTAAAAGCCATGTTCGACAGGATTGTGAAAAAAGGGTCTGAAAAAATTGTACTGGTCAGGAAATAAAAAATGACCAGGTTGGTTGCCTGGTCAAACT
>JBBSBT010000333.1:0-4425 GCA_038250985.1 Bacteroidales bacterium | reverse complement strand
GTATTTTTTCTTTACGGATTGGCGGATTCTTACTACTTTCATCACTAAATTTGTTGCTGATATATGGATAAAACTGAACCACAGATTGAACAGGAATGGCTGGAAGTGCTGCGACCGGAATTTGACAAGCCTTATTTTAAGGAATTAAAGTCATTCCTGCTGGAAGAAAAAAAACTCTACCGGGTTTATCCTCCCGGGAAACGGATATTTGCTGCTTTCGATTTTACGCCATTCAGTAAAGTGAAAGTGGTCATACTGGGACAGGATCCCTACCATGGCGACGGGCAGGCACACGGACTCTGTTTCTCGGTTCCCGATGGTATTGCCTTGCCGCCATCACTTGTCAATATCTATAAAGAACTTACAACTGATATTGGCATTCCGTTGCCTAAATCGGGGAATCTCGAAAAATGGGCCAGGCAAGGTGTACTTCTAATAAATGCAACGCTTACTGTCCGTGCCAACCAGGCCGGGTCGCACCAGCGGCATGGATGGGAGAATTTTACAGACGAAGTAATAAGGCAGCTGTCAGCGAGGCATACCGGGCTGGTTTTTATTCTTTGGGGAAGCTATGCCCAGGCTAAAGAAGCCTTGATTAACACTTCGAAACATTTCGTGCTGAAAGCCGTTCACCCTTCTCCCCTGTCGGTTTACCGGGGATTTTTCGGCTGCCGCCATTTCTCAAAAACGAATGAATTGCTGATAAAAGCGGGAAAAGAGCCGGTGGATTGGAGACTGATTTAAGGTGTAAGTGGTAAGGAATAAGGTGTAAGGAGTAAGGAGTGTCAACTTTTCAATCCCGATAGCTATCGGGACTTCAAACATTTCAAACCCTTCAAACCCGATAGCTATCGGGACTTCAAACTCTTCAAACCCGATAGCTATCGGGACTTCAAACCCTTCAATCCCGATAGCTATCGGGACTTCAAACCCTTCAAACCCCAAAAAATGGAAACCGAAGCCAGGTGGTATACTAAACTCGAAGAAGGCAAAGTGCAATGTACACTTTGTCCGCATCTTTGTATTCTCAACGATGGCAAATCCGGAATATGCCGCGTCAGGACAAATAAACAGGGGAAACTGTTCACGGACGTGTATGGTTTTGTTTCGTCCATACATTTCGATCCAATCGAAAAAAAGCCTCTGTATCATTACTTCCCGGGATCAATTATTTTATCAGTTGGAACCTATGGCTGCAATTTGCGGTGCTTTTTCTGCCAGAACTGCTCCATCTCGCAAACAGCTGCCAAACCTGAATTATTCCGGATTTATTATACGCCTGAAGAAATTGTGCAGATGGCGCTCAAAAAGCCAGGCAATGTGGGTATTGCATTTACCTACAACGAACCGGTAGTGTGGTTCGAATATATGCACGATATTGCGCGGCTGGCGAAACAAAAAGGGCTAAAAACGATAATGGTCACCAATGGCTTTATTAATAAAGAACCGCTCCATGAGCTTCTGGAGGTTATAGATGCCTTTAGTGTCGACCTGAAAGCTTTCAGTGATGAATTTTACACCAAAGTCACCTCATCAAAACTTGAACCTGTAAAGGAAACGCTGAAACAAATCAGCATGGCGGGCAAACATCTCGAAGTAGTAAACCTGGTAATACCCGAACTGAACGATGATGATGCTTCATTCATTGCCATGACAAAGTGGATTGCGGCGGAACTGGGGAAAGACACCGTGCTCCATCTTTCGCGATACTTCCCAAATTATAAACTACAAACCGAGGCTACCTCCGTGGCATCTATTCATAAACTTACACGTTTAGCCGAAAATAAACTCACTTATGTTTATTCTGGAAATATTTCTTACGAAACCAATAATACCCAATGCCGGATATGCAAAGCCATATTAATAACCCGGAACGCTTATAATATCAGCACAGACGGTTTGGATAAGCAAGGAAAATGCAAGGTATGCGGCACTTTTTTTCATAAAAAACCTTAATTTATCTTTCAGAATAAATTGTTTTAACCTATTTTTGAACACTTTTGAATGACTTCCTGGCACAAAGCCTATTAAATTATACTATCAAGATTAGTTTCATGACATTACAAAAAAGAGCATTAACTTTTATCATCACTTTAACAATCAGCATATCAGGATCCCTGTCATTTGCGCAGCAGCTCACAAAAGAGCCTGCCGGTGGGATGGATCAGGATGAGTTGGAAGCCTCCACCATAAACCTTCCTCCCTCTGATTCACCAATCCCGTTGAACATTAACAATGCGGCATTAAATACATATTATAAGAGCTGGGATACTTTATATGTAAGACGTTCATCCGAAATACCACCTTTTGTGGGCGATTCAGTCAGACTGCCTCTTTATAATGATTTATCCACAGGATTTGTATTCCCTATCGAAGGAACGTTTTTATCCCCTTTCGGACATCGCGGACGCAGGGTACATGCGGGTGTTGACATCAAACTTGAAAAAGGAGACCCGGTTGGGGCCGCTTTTGACGGCGTAGTGCGTATGGCCAGGTATTATTCTGGCTACGGAAACTGTGTGGTGGTGAGGCATTACAACGGTCTCGAAACTTTATATGGTCATCTTTCGAAAATAGAAGTAAAAGTAAACCAGCAGGTTAAAGCAGGCGATATTATTGGCCTGGGCGGACGTACCGGTCGTGCTACCTGCAATCATCTTCATTTCGAAACACGTTTCCAGGGCAAGGCCTTCAATCCGAAACAGCTGATTAATTTCGACACCTATTGTCTGAATTCAGATACCTTTAATATCACCAGGGCAACCTACGGACTATCACGTGATTACCTTCCCGGAAATGAATCCAACAACCCGGCGGCTGATAAGGAAAATAAAACATCGAAGTCAAAATCAAAAAAATATCACACCATTAAAAACGGGGATACTCTTTATGGTGTATCCAAAAAATATGGCACAACTGTTAAACAATTGTGTTCCATCAATGGAATTAAACCAACTAAAAAGTTACAACTGGGAACCAAAATAAGGGTCAAATAGTTACAGGACTTTTTGTTTTAACGTATTTCGGGGCCGGAATTTTCCGGCCCCGATTTTTTTTTGTAATTTTATACCCGAATTAATCCCAGCTGATTTTGCTTTTTTTTACCAAACGATTTGTCCGCAATTCATTAATGGTTTTTCCCTTTCTGTTCATCTTTACAGCTTGTGATCCTGCGCTCAGGATCACAGGTATGGATATCAGCAGCATGTACAGCGGACAAAAAGAAAATTCACTGCAAATCAGCCAGCTTTATAATCTGAACGACAGTATTTCCGCTCTGCGTATTCTTATCCCAGCCGGGTTAATATTACCCGATCCGGGCACAAAAAAATACACAAAAAAAGGTAGGTTAAAATACGAAGTTATCGGTGCAGGAAAAAGCATCGACCTTATCGACAGCGCTACGTTCGAAATAGCCGATACAATCGATTCCAGGAGCTATATAAGTCATTCCTGGGCTTTCAGGGCGCCGGCAGGTCTGGACTATTTTGTAAAAGCCACCTATACAGTTCCGGGAATTCAGGATAATTTGCTTTTACTTGAATACTTCAGCAAAAAGAACCATTTAAGCCAGTCGTGGTTCCGTTTTCAAAGCGAGTCGGGCGATTTTTTGCCCGGCAATACCACCTCGTATGCCCAGCCTTTGCGAATGGTTTCCGAAAATAAAAACAATCTGAATCTCCAGGTTAAATTTTATTCACGCATCTTCCCCTCTCCTATGCCGCCTTTTGCTGAGGAAAAACGGGCGCCTTTCAATTATACTCCCGACAGCACTTTTAACCTTGCATTTACAAACGGCCAAACTGCATATTTTACTCCTGAAAAAACCGGGTTTTACTTTTTTCAGCCTGATACCACTCTCAGTATGCAGGGCCCGACACTTTTCAGGATGAATAACGGTTTCCCGAAAATCACAATGCACTCGCAGATGCGCGACGCATTGCTGTATATTACATCTGCCAAAGAGTTTAAGCAACTTAACGCTTATAAAATCCCTAAACTGGCTGTCGACAGTTTCTGGATTGCAAATGCCGGTCGCGAAGACCTGGCAACCGAGCTTATACGCAAATATTATTCACGTATCGAAATAGCTAACAAACTTTACACTTCGTTTACCGATGGGTGGAATACCGACCGGGGAATGATTTATATAATGTTTGGAAAACCGTCGCAGGTATTCAGGAGTTTCGAACAGGAAATATGGATTTATGGCGAATACAATGATCCAAGGGCGCTGAAATTCTATTTCAATAAAGCCCGGAATCCATTTACCAATAACGATTATGTTCTGATCCGAAGTCAAAATTACACATCACCCTGGTACCAGAATGTGCAGTTATGGAGGAGGTAGGATGTGATTTCAGATTTCGAAATAAGGATTTCGGAATTGATTCAGATCACCGGTAATCTTCAAATTTTCCGCAT
>JBBSBT010000332.1:0-4438 GCA_038250985.1 Bacteroidales bacterium | reverse complement strand
GTTAAGACTGCTTTCTTTATGGTAGGTGAAACCAAAATCGAATTACTCGAAAGCACCGATCCCGAAGGGCCGATCGGGAAATTCCTTGAGAAAAAAGGGGAAGGCATTCATCATATTGCATTTGCAGTAAAAGATATTGACAAAGCATTGGCCGAAACCGAAGCCAACGGCATACAACTTATCGACAAACAGTCGCGTAAAGGTGCCGAAGGAATGAGTATAGGTTTTCTTCATCCAAAATCAACTTTTGGCGTGCTTACCGAACTTTGTGAAAATAAAAATATATAGAAATAGTGCCGGGTGCCATGTGCCTGGTGCCGGGGCTCAACCCGGAACCCGGAACACCGGAACCCGGAACTTCGGAACCCGGAACCCGGAACTTCGGAACCCGGAACCTTAATAACAATCTAACTACAACAGAACAAAATGGCAATTGAAGATAAAATCAGGCAACTGATTGATAAAAGAGAACTTGCACATCTTGGCGGTGGACAGAAACGCATTGACTCGCAGCATAAAAAGGGTAAACTCACCGCCCGCGAACGCGTAGACCTGCTGCTCGATGATGGCAGTTTTGAGGAATTCGATATGTTTGTTTCGCACCGCTGTACAGATTTTGGTATCGAAAACGAAAAGTATCTGACCGATGGCGTAATTACCGGTTTTGGTACTATCGACGGCCGTCTTGTGTATGTTTTCTCGCAGGATTTTACTATTTTCGGAGGTTCCCTTAGCGAAGGATATGCCAGGAAAATATGTAAGGTGATGGACCAGGCTATGAAAGTAGGCGCACCTGTTATCGGCATCAACGATTCAGGTGGAGCCCGCATACAGGAAGGTGTTCAGAGCCTGGCCGGTTATGCCGAGATTTTCCAGCGCAATATTATGGCATCAGGAGTTATTCCTCAATTGTCAGCTATTTTCGGCCCGTGTGCCGGTGGCGCCGTTTACAGCCCTGCCCTTACTGATTTTATCATTATGTCGAAAACAAACAGCTACATGTTTGTTACCGGCCCGAAAGTGGTAAAAACCGTTACCGGTGAAGTTGTAACCGACGAGGAACTTGGAGGAGCTATGGTTCATGGTTCGAAATCAGGGGTTTCGCATTTTGTTGCTGACGATGAGCAGGAAGGGATCCTGATTCTTCGCAAGTTACTCAGCTATTTGCCTCAAAACAATCTCGAAGATCCGCCATTTATCCCTTGTATGGATCCGATTGACCGCCTCGAAGAATCTCTGAATTACATCGTTCCTGAAAATCCGAACAAACCATATGATATTAAGGATGTAATCCATCTGATTGCTGATAACGGTGAATTCCTGGAAGTTGCCCGCCATTTTGCTCCCAATATTGTAACAGGATTTGCCAGGTTCAACGGAATGTCGGTAGGTATTGTCGCCAACCAGCCCAGTTACCTGGCAGGTGTGCTCGATATCAATGCTTCGCGCAAAGCGGCACGTTTTGTCCGGTTTTGTGATGCTTTCAATATCCCGATTCTTACTTTGGTTGATGTTCCCGGGTTCCTTCCGGGTACGGCACAGGAATACGGCGGTATCATTATTCACGGCGCCAAACTTTTGTTTGCCTATGGCGAAGCAACAGTTCCCAAAGTGACTATTATACTTCGGAAAGCCTATGGCGGTGCTTATGATGTGATGAGTTCCAAACACCTGCGTGGCGATATCAATTATGCGTGGCCATCGGCTGAAATTGCTGTTATGGGTCCGAAGGGCGCAATTGAAGTTCTTTACAATAAAAAGCTCGCCGCTATTGAAGATCCTTCCGAACGGGAAGTCGAATTTCACAAGTATGAAGCCGAATATAAAACCAAGTTTGCCAATCCGTATGATGCAGCAAGTTATGGCTTTATTGATGATGTGATTGTACCGCGCAACACTCGGTTCAGAGTTATCAGGGCATTCCAGGCCTTGTCGACCAAGAAGGATACCAATCCGGCGAAAAAACATTCAAATCTGCCGTTATGATGTTATCAATGCTTCTGCTTGAAGAATCCGGAACCAATGTGCAAAGTGCAGCTGCTGAGGAATTTGGACGGATGGACCCCACGGGAATTGCAATGGCAGTTGTTGCTATGACAATAGTTTTATCCTCACTATTGTTCCTGTATATCACATTTAAATACTTAGCAAAACTGTACACTGTCGATTTTAAAAAGCTCTTCAAAAAAAGGCAGCATACGGAAGGTCACGTAGATCTGGAGCCTGTCGATATATCGGAAGAGACTATTGCTGCCATATCCCTGGCATTGTATCTTTATCAAATAGAAGTGCAGGGATTGGAGGAAGCAATAATGACTTTTAAAAAAGCATCTAAAACATACTCTCCATGGAGTTCAAAAATTTATGGATTACGCAGAACCCCTAAAAGCTAAAAAATGAAGAACTTTAAATTTACCATAAATGGCAATGAATACGATGCCGAAATTATAGGGATCGAAGATAATATAGCTGAAGTTTCAATAAACGGAATGGCTTATTCTGTTGAGATAAGCAGCAAACAGCAGGGCACTAAAACACCAAAATTAGTCAGAACCATGGCTGTGCCGTCCACAGATTCGCATCCTTCGATGACCAAAACAGCAAGTCCCGCAGCTCCTAAAGGTGCAGGTAAAATAAAATCGCCATTGCCGGGTGTTATTCTCGAGGTATACGTTCGTGAAGGAGAAAATGTAAAAATAGGACAGAAGCTGCTGATGCTTGAAGCCATGAAAATGGAAAATAACATTAATGCAGATAAAGAAGGACGCGTTGCTTCCATCAAAGTTGGCAAAGGCGATAGTGTGATGGAAGGTGATATCCTTATTGTAATCGGAGATTAACGGCATGGGCTCTTTAGGAAATTTATTGACATTTATGGGCGAGAACTTATCCCACTTTATCGGGTATACAGCTTTCGCCAACTTTACTGTAGGTCATTTGATTATGATCATTATTGGCTTGGTATTTATATATCTGGCTATAGCAAAAGGATTTGAGCCTATGTTGCTGGTACCTATCGGCTTTGGTATCCTGGTTGGGAATATTCCTTTTCTGGGAGCTGATCATATTGCAAGTACTGATCCGCTAAATTCAGAGATTGGGATATACCAAAGTGGAAGTGTGCTCAACTACCTTTATTTTGGCGTAAGGTATGGTATTTATCCACCAATTATTTTTCTTGGTATAGGAGCTATGACTGATTTTTCAGCATTGATTTCTAATCCTAAACTCATGCTCGTCGGGGCTGCAGCACAGTTAGGTATCTTTGGTGCCTATGCCGGAGCTCTTGCTCTTGGATTTTCGCCCTCCGAAGCTGGTTCAATCGGTATTATTGGTGGTGCCGATGGTCCTACGGCTATCTTTCTTACTTCCAAGCTTGCTCCTGAGTTATTGGGCGCTATAGCAGTTTCCGCTTATTCCTACATGGCCCTTGTGCCGGTGATACAACCTCCTATCATGCGATTACTTACTACTCCGAAGGAACGTTTAATCCGGATGAAACCAGCCCGCTCAGTTTCCAAACGAGAAAAAATTATCTTTCCAATAATAGGGATGTTATTTACCTGCTTCATTGTTCCGGCTGCAATTCCTCTTTTGGGAATGCTGTTTTTAGGTAACCTGCTTAAAGAAAGTACAGTAACAAAACGCCTTGCTGATACAGCCAAAGGCCCGCTGATAGATATCGTAACTATTCTTCTTGGACTCACTGTAGGAGCCTCTACCCAGGCAACCACTTTTTTAACGACTAAATCGGTGGGTATCTTTGCCATTGGTGCATTATCTTTTGGGATTGCTACTTTTGGTGGTGTGATGTTCGTAAAAATCTTTAACCTGTTTCTTAAAGAAGGCAACAAAATTAACCCGCTTATTGGAAATGCAGGCGTATCTGCGGTCCCGGCCAGTGCCCGTGTATCCCAGGTTGTTGGGCTGGAATATGACAAGACCAATTACTTGCTGATGCATGCCATGGGTCCGAATGTAGCCGGAGTTATTGGCAGCGCTGTAGCGGCTGGTATTTTACTTAGTTTCCTCTTTTAAGGCGTAAGGTGTAAGGAGTAAGGTGTAAGATGTAAAACGTAAGGAGGAATCCTTGAGACCTGAAACGCTGAAACTCTGAAACGCTGAAACATTGAAAAGTTAAACCCTAAACGTGGAATTAATATTTTCAAAAACACAAAGAAAGCCCTAATAATCCGGGGCTTTTTTTACTTTTACATTTTATTGCGATCCACAAAAAATGATCTAAAAAAACTGAAAGCATGCTTATATTAGGAATTGCCGGTGGCTCGGGATGCGGTAAAACAACCGTTGTACGTGAAATTATTAAACGTTTACCCCGGAATTCGGTTTCGGTGATTCCCCAGGATGCTTATTATTGGGATAACGGCCACCTAACTCCGGAGGAAAAACTCAAAATCAATTTCGACCATCCGAACTC
>JBBSBT010000331.1:0-4442 GCA_038250985.1 Bacteroidales bacterium | reverse complement strand
TTTGTGGTGGTTGATATGCCATTCGGGACTTACCAGGGAAACTGGAAAGAAGCTCTTTCGTCAGCAATCCGTATTATGAAAGAGTCGGGTGCTGATGCCGTTAAACTTGAAGGGGGTGTAGAAATTATTGAATCTGTCGAAAGGATACTTTCAGCCGGAATTCCGGTGATGGGGCACCTCGGATTAACGCCTCAATCCATTCATAAATTTGGCACCTATGTGGTTCGTGCCACTGAAGAACGTGAAGCCCGCAAGCTGGTCGAAGATTCCCGATTACTCGAAAAAGCCGGCTGTTTTGCCATAGTACTGGAGAAAATTCCGGCACGCTTAGGTGAAGAAGTGGCCCGCAATTCCAAGATTCCTATTATAGGGATTGGTGCAGGCAAAGGTGTTGATGGTCAGGTGCTTGTTCTCCACGATATGCTGGGCATCACTATGGAATTCTCTCCGAGGTTTTTACGCAGGTATATGAACCTGAGCGAAGATATCGTTGCCGCGGTTCAAAATTATATTGTTGATGTAAAAACACTTGATTTCCCCAATGCCAGGGAACAATATTAATACCCGGAATTCTACAGGTATGCTCCTGCTGGAAAATATCCTTTTCGAGGATAATCATATCATTATTATCAACAAAATACCCTCCCAGATCGTACAGGGTGATAAAACGGGTGACAGGCCCTTGTCAGACCTTGTAAAAGACTATATTAAAGTAAAATACAAAAAAGCCGGTGATGTATTTTTAGGTGTGGTACACCGTCTTGACCGACCGGTAAGCGGAGCCGTTATCTTTGCCCGTACCAGTAAATCGCTCACACGCCTAAACGCACTTATCAAAGAAAGGCAGATAAACAAAACTTATTGGGCTGTTGTCAAAAATAAGCCACCAAAAGAAAGTGATACACTCGTTAATTTCCTGCGCCGCGATGAGGCTAAAAATAAATCATTCATTACCGGGGAAAAGTCACGAAATGCCCAAATGGCATCCCTCTCGTATACACTGATGGCAGCCAGTGATAATTATTATTTACTCGAGATCGATCTTCAAACCGGCCGGCATCACCAGATAAGGGCACAGCTTGCCGGAATCGGTTGTCCCATAAAGGGAGATTTGAAATATGGATACCCCCGTTCCAATAATGATGCGTCTATTCATTTACATGCCCGTAAACTCAGTTTTATACATCCGGTAACCCTGCAACCGCTTACTATTATTGCTGATCCGCCGGATGAACCGGTATGGAATTTTTTTAGTCAGAATCTGAAGATATTTTAATACCGACTGAGTTCATTTTGAGCTTAGTGTGGAAATAACACCAAAAAAGCGTTAAACATTTTCAAAAGAGTTCAACAAAAGAGCATTTTTTTTCATTATGGGACAGTTCTTCAAAGTAACCTTATAAACTGTATTTATATATAATTGATAATTAGATCATTATAAAACAAGGCATATAGTTTGTTAAATAGTTTATCACTAACGGCATGGTTTTTCTTTCATGTTAATGTAACAAACTTATCAATAACAACTAGTATGCTAAACAAAATGTTCAATACAAGGTTTTCATCAAAGGTAGCATTCATGGCAGTTGCTATGATGTTTTGCTTTGTGACTGCTTCATACGGAAGAGACGGTTTGAAATTATATTCAGTTGGAAACAACAATCCCGCATGGAATTCAACAAGTTCATGGTCATTAACTGCAAACGGTGCACCGGCAACATTCGTACCTCAAAGCAACGACACTGTTATAATTGACCGGGCAGTGATTCAAAATGTTGATTTTACCTTTTCAGGCAAAGGAGTTTTGGAAGTATCAAGTACAGGTATTTTACGCGGTGATAATGTATCACTCGGTTTTTCAGGTTCTTCAGCATTAAAATGCAATGGTGAAATAAAGATCAACAATCTTAATGTAAACGAGAATGCTACATTCAATGTTGAACCTACCGGTAATGTTTTAGTTAAGAATTCATGTGTAAATAAATCTGCTTCAAATCATATTGTTTTGGGAAAACTAACTGTAACCGGTAGCCTGTCTGTTGATTCAAAGTCAAATATTGAAGGTAATGGTACTATCGTGGCAGCTCAGTATAATGGTAGCGGTTCGGTTTTAGGTGTAGTTCATGCATCTTCAATTCCTGACGGATCTTTGATTTCCGAATATAACTGGACAGGTGCTATTGATAATAACTGGAACGAAGCAGGAAATTGGGCTGGCGGGCATGTACCTACAGCTACTTCAAACATAGCAGTTTTATCTTCCACGCATAATCCCGAAGTTACAGAAAAGGCATTTACGGATAACGTATACATCAATTCAGGCTCTTCCCTTATTGTAAATCCTGATGCAACAATTAATATTAACGGAAATATTTCAGTAATCGGGGTTGGTAAACTTCTTTTAAAGAATACAATTGCTAAAAAATCCAACTTATTCCTCGATGGGGATGCAACCGGAAACATCCAATCGGAATACCAGGTATTGAAAGGACAGAAAAACCTGGTGTCATCTCCTTTTGAAATGGCTTTTTCACAAACATTTTTAAATATGTATTTACGTACCTACAATGAATCATCTTCACAGTGGGGCGAATATATTGTACCAACAAATAATCCTATGCAGGTGATGCAGGGATATGAACTTTATTCCTTATCAAGCGAAACCAGGACTTTCGAAGGCATACCTGATCAGGGACCAAAATCATATGTGATTTCAAACTCAGAAGACGGACTTAACCTCACCGGGAACCCTTATCCTTGTTTTATTGACTGGGAAAATAATGATAACAATGCATGGGCACGTAACTCCATAGCATCCGCCATTTATTACCCGGATCCTTCAGGTTCAGGAAACTTTTCGGTATATCTTCCTGGAGATGATGCGGTTTCGCTTAACAATGGAAGCCGGTATATAGCTCCAATGCAGGGTTTCTTTGTGAAAGCTGCCAGCGAAGGTTCACTGGTTGTAACAAAAAATTCACGTGTAAGCAGCTTCAATGAATCAAAACACACGGTGAAAAATAATTCGATAAAATTCAAACTGAATAATAATGCAGGGGCAACTGACGAAGTGATGTTCCGCGTTCTTGATAATTCCACTTACGGATTTGATAATACAATGGATGCATTAAAACTTCAAAACGATACGGATGCACCTTCACTATTCTTTGAATCGGACGGTGATGATAAATATGCAATAAATACAATACCTGCTATTAGTTCATCAATCAGTATTCCCTTGAATATCGAAAGCAAAAAAGAAGGTCAGTTCAGTATCTCTGTTTCCGGAGCGTTAAACTTTGAATACAGGTACCCTGTAGTTCTCGAAGATAAAGAGCTAAATAAATTTATTGACCTGCGCACCGACTCAGTATATACCTTCACCCAGACTCCTGAAATGAATTCAAAACGGTTTGCAATCCATTTTTATTCAACTCAGGGAGTTGAGGAAACTCAGGCTGAAGAAATTTCAGGTGTGACTGTAAATCAAGGACAAGTTACAGTAACCGGTTTAAGTAACAGTGTAAATATCGAAATTTATACTGCAAATTTATTCAGTATGGATGGAAAACTGATAAGTACATCGAAAGGAAGTCTTACGGAAGGTATAAATCTTTCGACAGGCAACCATGCAGCCGGTGTATGCATACTTCAATTATCTGACGGGAAACACATTATCACAAAAAAAATAATAACTAAATAAGCTAGTCGACTACTAAATTTTCTAATAGGAAAAATAAATGGGAATAATTAATCAAGACCTGATGAGAAAGCTTAATATTTTGCTGGCCGAAGACGATGAAATGATTGAAAAAATCACAACATTCTACCTGAGACGAAACGGACACGACGTGGATGTCGCCAAAAACGGGAATGAAGCTGTGAGCAGATTCAAAATAAAAGAATACGACCTTATTCTAATGGATATTCAAATGCCTGAAATGGATGGTCTCCAGGCTGTGAAAGAAATACGGAAGATAGAACTGGATTATCTTAAAAAAGGACATACTACCATTATCGCCATAACAACGAATCCTGATAAGGCAGAATGCCTTAAGGCAGGAGTGGACGGATACGCGCAAAAACCTTTCAGTTTCGATGAATTAAGCACATTATTCAGGGATTATAATTTAGTTTAGTTTTCATCTTAAGTTTTTCATCTCAACAGTATTTTCAGCGGGGGTAAGTAATTACTCCCGCTTGTTTTTTATATTTGTGCCGTTAACCAGACCCTTTATGCGCTTTTCTGATTTCCTCCGGCTTTCTTACTTTCTTATATTTTTACTATTCCCTATCCTTTTATTCGGACAGTATTATAACCTTGGGCAGGATCCTTCATCGCTGAAATGGCGACAAATAAGCACCCCTCATTTTCGTATAATCTACCCGGAGAGTTTTGAAGCGAAAGCTCAGAAAATGATTCCGACATCTGATTTTGTTTA
>JBBSBT010000330.1:0-4453 GCA_038250985.1 Bacteroidales bacterium | reverse complement strand
TTCGGAAAATGCCAAAGGAGTGTGGAAGTATGAACTGGGTAATTCGGATTTCGAAAAATTACCCTTTACCTTTTATAATAAAGATGATTTTTATTCGCCTGTTGCTTCTGGATCGGCCGGTTATGATGCCATGATCATCTGTCCGTGCAGCATGGGAACGCTTGGTCGTATTGCCTCCGGCGTTTCGAACGACCTGATGACCCGTGCAGCCGATGTAATGCTGAAGGAACGCCGCAAACTGGTGCTCGTTGCCCGCGAAACACCTTTAAGTCTTATTCATATCAATAATATGAAAACAGTTACCGAAGCCGGTGGAATTATCTGCCCGGCTACACCATCCTTCTACAGCCGCCCCGAAACCATGGAGCAGCTTGCGGCTACCGTTACCAACCGTGCTTTATCGCTTTCGGGTATTGGAGTGGATGGGTTTCGTTGGGGGAAATCATAATAGTATTATTTTCGAAATAAGTCGTCCGAAAATTATTAAGTTTTACGGCAGATAGTTCATTCCGTTTTTCTGAATTTTGATTCGATTTAAACATCATGGAATATAACAAGGGCGATACCTCGTCCCGATATCCATCGGGATCGCCCGGGATCAGTCCGGCTAAATAGTTTTGTTTCTCAAAACTAAAGTCTCACTGGTTTAACTCAGGCAAGTCGCAGGCAGCAAAATGACAATAGCGGAAATTTGATCAAAAGTGCTTATTTTTACAGTAAATTAATGCAGCCTGCTTTCAGGGAATCCATGATTAAACAATTTTTTTTTCTGCTTTGGTGTTTAACGTTTTATCAATTGGTAAATGCGCAGAACAGGAGCAATGTGCACCTGATTTCACGACGCGAAGGCTTATCGAACGGAGCGGTGAATGCCATTGCCAAAGATGCCGAAGGCTACATGTGGTTCGGTACCTGGAATGGCCTGAACCGTTTCGATGGAAGCAATATTGTAACTTTCCTGCCTGGTGTAAATTCAAATGCCATTAACAATCATGTGGTAAGGGAACTCTATCCTACGCTTTCCGGCCCCATATGGATGCTGACAAACAGGGGTGTTGCCTTGTATGATAATTCACATAATCGCTTCTATTCTTTCTTTGCGAATGAATCGGAGCAAATCAATTATGAAAATGATATTTCATTAACCCATTCGGATACATACGGTACGAAAGTAGCGGTTTTTGGTAGCGGAATATTTAGTTACGATTCCCTGGCAAAGCAATTTATACGGATGAAATTTGATCCCGCTTCGGAAAAAGCATCTCTTGGAATAAAACGCTTACACTCAATTGGCCCCGACTTTTATGTCATTAACAGCGGTAATATGCTGCTGAAAATAGACGGCAATAAACTCGAAGAAATCATTCAGCTGCCCATCAGCGCTGCAATTTCCTCTTCGCTGGGAGTAATTATAAATAAACGCCCTTACATTCTTATTACTCAAAGAGGCGGTAATGCCCTGATGGTTGATATTTTTAAAAAAACTGTTACCAGGTTATTGATTCCTGATGATATTTTCAGTTCATTCGCACCATCCGCAACATCCGGAAGGTTATGGGCCGGAACGGAAAAAGGGAAGATTTACAGTTTTCATTCAGCCAGCGGTAAATTCGAATTACTCAATATTCCCTCGGACTTATTTGTGAAAAATCCTATTGCCACCCGTGTTCTGAGCATTTACGAAACATCACCCGATATTTTATGGATCGGAACCGATGGTAACGGGATTTATAATCTTAAGCTCTCCGATTTTCCGAATAAAAGCTTGTCGTCGAGGCAATTATCTTATCCCATTGTACGATGCATCCTTATTACCCGGAAAAAAGACATGCTGGTAGGGACTAAAGGAGGAGGGATTGATATTTTCGATTCAAAAGGAAAGCATATAAAAGAAATATCCGTTAAAAACGGGCTGAGCAACAATTCTGTTCTTTCGTTTCACGAGCGTGCCGACGGAAGCATTTGGGTAGGCACCGATGGGAGCGGGATTGATATCCTTTCACCCGATTATAAAAAGATCAGGAATTTCCCGGGAGATTATATGGATAAGAGCAATCCCGGCTTTGCTTCGGTTTATCGTATACTGGAGGACAATGACCATCGCCTGTACCTGGGCACAAGCGGGTTCGGGGTAATTATGGTTGATTTCAACAGGAACAATCCTTCAAGCCCGGTATATTATGAGCAAGTGATATTGGAAAAGAATACCGGCGGCGGCCAGCAGAAACAGATTGTGTATGCACTTACACAGGAGCGACCGGGGATAATATGGATTGGAACACGTGGTTTTGGTGTGTACCGTTATAATACGATAACAAAAAGGGTGATGTCGCAGTACAACTCTCACACTAATCCTTCGCTGATCAGGAACGATGATATCCTTGCGCTTCACACGGATAACAGGAATAACATATGGGTCGGGACCAGCTCAGGCATTTTTTCACTTACGCCCGGGCTAAACGGTCCGGTGAAAGTTGCCGGGTTAAACCTGCAGGATGAATTATCCAATACTTCTGTTCATGCTATGCAGATTGATAAGCAAGGTAACCTGTGGGCAAGCACAAACCAGGGGCTTTCGCGTATTGATGTCCGGAATAAAACTGTGAAAAGCTTTACCTCGAACGATGGGCTGATAAATGTGGAATACAGCGACGGTGCTTCCTTTTACGACAATACAACCGGCGAACTATACATGGGCGGCACTATGGGCGTGGATATGATACAGACAAATGAAATCAGGTTTGCATCTTTCTTTCCGCCGATTGCTATTAATGATCTGTATATCAGGAATCAGCCCGTTGAAACCGGCGAAGAAAGTGTACTGATCAACCGGATGAATCTTCAATCGAAACTGGTGCTTAAAAGCAATCAGAATGCACTAACTTTTTATGTTTCGCCGCTGGTCTACTGGGGAAAAGAAAGGCATCGAATTTCGTACAGGCTGAAAAATTTTGATGACAACTGGGTGCTGAACCCGCAAAACCAGGCTATCAGTTTTACGAATCTCAGCCCGGGAACATATTTCCTTCAACTTCGGGTAAGCGACGAAAACGGAATCTGGTCGGAGAAAATGAAAGAAGTTGAAATCGTTATTAATCCGCCTTTCTGGCGAACAAAATGGGCCATTGCAGGATATATTTTACTTTTCGCCGGTATACAATTTCTCCTCATCCGGGCCTATCTTCGCAGAGTATCGCGACGAAAAGAAGCTGCTCTGCTTGAATTCACCCAACAAAAGGAAAAGGAACTACAGAATTATAAACTTGAGTTTTTTACAAATGTGGCTCATGAGTTTCGTACACCACTCACCCTGATTACCTCGCATATACATGCCTTGCTCGATGAAGCTGAATCTGCCGGCAAGAATCCGCGTTTGCTGAAAGTGTATAATAACAGCGTAAAACTGCAGAAACTTGTACTTGAAATCATCCAGTTCAGGAAACTCGAAAAAGGAAAAGAACCTCTCAATATCAGCAGGGTGAGTCCTGAAAAACTAGCCCTGGAGGTTATTGCAGACCTGGAAACACTGGCTCAGAAACGTGAAATCAAATGTGAAGTGATTTGCGGGGAGAAAAATGTTTTCGTTAACACCGATGCGGATAAATATCAGCGGGTCATAACAAACCTTGTTTCGAATGCCATAAAATACAACAACCCGGGCGGATTTGTAAAGGTACGGGTTACATATAGCGAACATGAGTTTATCACGGAAGTTGAGGACAACGGAGTAGGCATAAATCCGGAGTTTAAAAGTAAGGTTTTCGAACCTTTCGGAATCTCATCGGCTGAGAAAAGGGGAAGCTTCCCGGGTTATAAGTCCAGCGGGTTAGGACTGGCAGTCACCAAAGGAATTGTCGAATTGCTAAAAGGTTCCATTTCGTACGATAGTAAACTCAACGGAGGGACATTGTTTACCTGCCGTTTTCCTGATGTTCACCAGATGAATACTACCAGCCTGGTTGAGCGGCAAGCTGATGATGCAGATGAAATGGCGCTGATGGATGAAACAATGATAAGTGATATAGAAACTACGGAAACTTCCGCTGCCGGAAAACCAACTGTGTTGTTGGTGGATGACGATACTGAAATTTTGCAGCTGTTGAGCGATATGCTCCGCTCCAAGTATACTATTTGCCTGGCAAAAAATGGCAAGGAGGCTTTGCATATTCTTGAAAATCAAGCTGTAGACCTGGTGGTTTCGGATATTATGATGCCCGAAATGGATGGTATTGAACTTTGCTGTAAAATAAGGGAGAATTTTGATACCAGTCACCTTCCGATGATCCTGCTTACAGCCAAAGCTGAAATAGAGGACCGCATCAAAGGGCTGCAGGCCGGCGCTGATTCCTATATACCAAAACCTTTTCACCCCGGTCATCTGAAAATACGGATTGAAAAATTATTGAACCAGAGACGGAAAATAAAGAAAAAATTTGCTACACCTGATGACAGT
>JBBSBT010000329.1:0-4456 GCA_038250985.1 Bacteroidales bacterium | reverse complement strand
TTTTTTTTTCTGATTTTTCATGTCACTTAAAAAGTAATTTCAAATTACCTGAAATTATTTGCTATTGCATGTATTTTATAATCAGAATGTTAATTTAGATATTGGGTAAAGAATTAAAATAATTTCTCAAAAGCATATTACTTTTTTACGATTCTATGATTAAGATATACAGAGAAATAGTTTTAATCCATTCGATACGAAAATGAAAATTCTGGTTGCTGAAGATAATATGATGAATCAACATCTCATGAGCAGGTACATGAGTAAGTTTGGTTGGGAATGTGTGATTGTTGGCAATGGTTTGCTCGCCACCGAAGCATGCAGGTCCGACAAATTTGATATTATATTAATGGACATTGATATGCCTGTGCTTGATGGGATTGAAGCAACCAGGTACATCCGGACGTTTAATCAATTGATCCCGATTATAGCCATAACTGCTTTCACGGACGAGCAGTTGAGGAACGAATGTGCTGAAGCAGGAATGACTGCTTTTATAGCGAAACCTTTTTCACGTGCAGAGATGAAAGATGTTATCGACGGATGCTTTGAAATGAGTTCATATAAAGTCGCCTGACAGCCTAAAAAAAGATATTCTTGACAGCCTGATATATATCAGGCTTTTTTTTTATTTATTTTCAAGGAATTCAGGGAATGGATTTGTAATTTTGCACAGGTTTTTAAAATCCGGATCACATCATTCATCTGAGATCATTATCGGGAACTACGTTGCCTGATCTAAAATTGTTTTTTTACGCTTCCGGTTCAAATCGTATATTTATATCATCATGGCTGAAACAAAGTATATTTTTACCACCGGGGGAGTAGCCTCTTCACTGGGTAAGGGAATCATCAGTTCTTCTCTTGCAAAACTCCTGCTGGCCCGCGGATTCAGGGTTGCAATTCAGAAACTTGATCCTTATATCAATATCGATCCGGGAACACTGAACCCTTATGAGCATGGCGAATGCTTTGTTACTGACGACGGGGCCGAAACGGATCTCGACCTGGGCCATTATGAAAGATTTACGAATGTCCGCACATCGCAGGCCAATAACGTTACCACCGGGCGCATTTATCAAACCGTTATTAATAAAGAAAGGCGTGGTGATTACCTGGGTGAAACCGTGCAGGTAATTCCTCATATTACCGATGAGATCAAACACAGGATTCAATTGCTGGGATCAAGCGGTGACTATGATTTTGTAATTACCGAAATAGGAGGGACCGTTGGCGATATCGAATCGCTGCCATATATTGAATCAGTCAGGCAGATGAAATGGGAACTAGGCAATCGCTGCGTGGTTATTCATTTAACTTTGGTGCCGTACCTGGCTTCTTCGGGCGAACTTAAAACCAAACCTACCCAGCATTCGGTTAAAATGTTGCTTGAATCGGGAGTGCAACCTGATGTTATAGTGTGCCGTACCGAAAAACACCTGAACCAGGCTATACGCAATAAGATTGCTTTGTTTTGTAATGTAAACCCTTCGGCAGTCATCGAATCAGTTGATGTAGAGACCATTTATGATGTTCCTTTGCTTATGCGCGACGAGCGGCTCGACCAGGTAGTACTGGAAAAAATGCAGGTAGCCATACGCAAGGAAGCTGACCTGGGACAATGGGAGAAATTTGTTCATAAGCTGAAAAACCCGGTTGGTGAAGTTCAAATAGGGCTTGTAGGGAAGTATGTTGAATTGAGAGATGCCTATAAATCAATTACAGAGTCATTCATTCATGCCGGCGCTGAGAATCAGTACAAAGTGAATCTGAAAATGATCCACTCCGAATCCATTAACGACAGTACCTCAAAACATTTGCTGAAGGACCTGGATGGAATACTTGTGGCGCCCGGATTCGGGGAGCGCGGTATTGAAGGTAAAATAATTGCCATCCGGTTTGCCCGCGAAAATAAGATCCCATTCCTGGGAATATGCCTGGGTATGCAATGTGCTGTAATTGAGTTTGGCCGCAATGTTCTCGGATTTAAAGATGCACATTCAACCGAAATGAATCCTTCGACGCCCTACCCGGTAATCGATATCATGGAGGAACAAAAGAAAATTGATAAAAAAGGAGGAACCATGAGGCTGGGATTGTATCCCTGCACCTTGAAACCTGATACGAAAATATGGAGTGTTTATCAAACTGCCGAAATTTCGGAACGTCACAGGCATCGGTTTGAATTCAATAATAAATACCTTGCCGATTATGAGAATGCAGGTATGATACCGACAGGTATTAACAAACAAAATAACCTGGTTGAAATTATTGAGTTAAAAGGCCATCCCTGGTTTATCGGCGTTCAGTTCCATCCTGAATACAAGAGTACTGTTGCCATGCCGCATCCTCTGTTTGTTGAATTTGTGAAAGCCACCATACAGTATAAGAAAGTTCAGACAAAATGATCAGAAGAGTTTCTCGTTTATGCTGTGTTTCACATCCTGGGAGAACCAACAAGTCTCATTCTATTCTGATCGTGCTGCCATACTAATGCAACATTTTGTATCTTTGCCGTCCCGAAAATGATTTTTAAATGATAAGATATTGAATGTCAATATCTTTAACAGAAGATGATATTGACTATAGTAATCAAATACATACAATTTATTAAATGAGTAAGAATAATATAATTGGCCTGGTAATCATTGTTGGATTATTGATAGGCTATAGCCTCTGGATGACTCCTTCGAAGGAAGAACTGGCTGCTTCTAAACGAAAAGCTGATTCAATTAGCATGGTACAGCGTCATGATTCACTGGAAACAGCGATGACTGAAATGATCAGAAAAAACATCTCCGATTCAATCGCTAAAACCAATCCTGGTTCAGAGGCCAATACTGTCAGTGCAGGATCTGAAACTCCTTCAAAAGGATTTGCTTCCGCTGCCGTTAGTGAAGAAAAATTTTATACCCTCGAGAGTGATGTATTGAAACTTAAAATTTCAGCAAAGGGTGGACGCATATGGTCCGTTCAACTGAAGGATTTCCAATCTTATGATTCCTTACCGCTGGTACTTTTCAAAGGCGACTCATCAGTATTTGGATTTGAATTTAATACCGAAGACCTGCGTACGCTGAATACAGCCAACCTGATGTTTGTCCCGGTTGGATTTGCCGGAAAAGATTCACTTCGTGTTTCGGGAAAGGATTCCCTGCAGTTTGCTTTAAGAGTATATCCAGGTCATACGGATACTGCAGTCTCAAAAAGTTATATTGAATATGTGTATACCCTGAAAGGCAACGATTATATGCTTGGCTATAAGGTCAACTTCGTTGGGATGAAAGGTTATATCGCCCAGAATACCCGCGACATGTCGCTGATCTGGAGCACCACGTTGCTGGAACAGGAGAAAAGTCTTAAAACGGAGCAGACCCAGTCATCCATATTTTACATGGATGTTGCAGGCGAGGTTGATAACCTGAGCGAAACCAAAGATGCAAAGGAACGTATTTCAACAGCCCTGAAATGGGTGTCGTTCAAACAACAATTTTTTTCGGCTACTTTGGTTGCTGATGATAAGTTTGAGAGCGCTGATTTTGAAACCGTTGGGTATCCTAATGATAACAAAGACCGACTTGTTAAGACCATGAAGTCGGACTACATTCTGCCGTTTACGCTTGAAGCTGACCAGACATACAATCTCAAATGGTATTTTGGCCCGAATAAATACAAGATACTCAGGAAATATAAAATGAACCTGGAGCGGCAGATCCCGCTCGGATGGGGATTTTTCCTGATGCAATGGATCAACAGGTTTGCTGTAATCCCGGTGTTCAACTGGCTGGAATCGACTAACCTGAATTATGGTATAATCATCCTGATTCTTACGATACTTTTAAAAATTATTCTCCTGCCTATAGCCTACAAAACTTACCTGTCATCGGCCAAGATGCGGATTTTGAAACCTGAAATAGAGGAAATTGGTTTGAAATTTCCTAAGAAGGACGATGCCATGAAGAAACAGCAGGCTACCATGGCTCTATATAAGAAAGCCGGGGTTAATCCTATGGCCGGATGTATACCAATGCTTCTGCAATTCCCGATACTTATTGCACTCTTCAGGTTCTTCCCGGCAGCTTTTGAGTTGCGGCAACAATCTTTCTTGTGGGCAACCGACTTATCGAGCTATGATTCTATTTATTCGTGGACGACACAGATTCCTCTTCTCAGTACTTTTTACGGGAATCACATCAGTTTATTTACGCTGCTGATGACCGTTTCGACCATTTTGTACACCAAAATGAATAATGATATGATGGGTTCGTCGAGCAACCAGATGCCGGGAATGAAAACCATGATGTACATTATGCCAATCATGTTCCTTGGATTCTTCAACAATTATTCAGCCGGTTTGAGTTACTATTATATGCTGGCTAACCTGTTCACTTTTGCTCAGATGTTCCTGATCCGCCGGTTTGTAAATGAAGATAAGCTTCATGCACGTATACAGGCC
>JBBSBT010000328.1:0-4459 GCA_038250985.1 Bacteroidales bacterium | reverse complement strand
CGTTGTTGTTTCACCTGACGAGATGAATAAGTATCTTAACACAATTGTTATCGCTCCAATGACTTCAACCCTAAAGAAATACCCAACGAGAGTTTCTGTTGAACATGATGGAAAGAAAGGCATGATAGTTATTGACCAAATTCGCACGATTGACAAGGCCCGAATTTTGAAAGTTTTAGGCAGGTTGACTAAAACTGAAATAAAAATTTGTAAGGAAGTCATCAAGGAAGCTTTTGTAGACTGAAGAAGTGCTAATGCCAGCAAAGGCTCTAAATAATGGCGGGTGAAGTACATAATTGAAAGCTCTTAACCCACACCAGTATTTCCCGATAAATCGGGACAGGATGTGTTGGTTGACAGGAACGAAGCACGCAACTTAGCGAAGCCTTGCCCTGTTTACCGGTGCGAAGCAGGCAAGCAAGCAGCGGTCTCATATCTTGTCCCGTATTTACGGGAGCCTGTCCCGATTTATCGGGGAGTGCAGCGAATAAACCGCCACTATTCTTAAACTCAACCATTGTGTGCCACTATTTAGATTAACGAACATAAAAAAAAAAGATTGACTTAATTGGGGAAATTGAAAATGTATAAAGAAAATTTCAAAAAACTGTTAACTCTTCCTATTAGACCTTTCTGGTCTCAAATGGATGCTTTGGGACATATTAATAATTCAGTTTATTTTACTTACTGTGAGCAGGCCAGAATCGCCTGGCTTGAAGAAATTGGTCTTGGGAATGCTTTGAGTGGTAAATCAAAAACCGGACCTGTCGTGATTAACGCGAGTTGCACTTTTTTAAAAGCTATTGTTTATCCTTGCGATATAGTTGTAACATTTTTTGCTGGTGAAATAGGCAGGAGTAGTTTTATGACGTATTATGAGATTAGTGATGATAAAAATTTATACACTACAGGTAGCTCCAAAATTGTTTGGGTTGATTATGAACTTGAAAAGTCTGTAGAGATTCCTGAAAAAATCAGAAAACTTCTGTCTTAAGTGCATTCAAAAAAACAGAACAATATATTATATATTTTAAATTATTAACCGCTAACAAAAAAAAAATAGAACCACTTGCGGGTTGAAGTGCACATTAAAACAGAAAAATTAATTTAAAATGCTAAATGGCTAAATGGAAATGAGTCACAAGTTTAAACTGCAATAAATTTTATTTTGGGCATTGTGCCTCCTGCTTTCGTAGCTCTGAGTATTATTATCAACGAAATATTTATTATGTTTAAATATTAAAAGTGATACTTTTATTGATTGTAAATTTGCAAAAAACAAAACCACCTAAAAATCGCATTTAACACCTGCTGGCTAACCCTCAAAATAATAAACTGTGAATAAACTAAAAATAAAACTCCTGGCATTTCAGGGCGCACCGGAAACCATTTTCGAAAATGCAGGCAAACGTATTGAAAAACTTATATCCCCGGGAGATTACGTGCTTACTGAAAGTAATCCCGATATCCTGTTTTTTCTTTCCGGCGGATCTGAACAACCTGCAACGAAGCTGGTTTCGGCGGGACATTTTTATATACTTATCGGTTCACAGAACGACAATTCATACGCTTCGGCTACCGAAGTTAAAACCTATCTGAACGATAGGAATATCCCATCGTTGCTGTTGGATGAAGAAGAAGCCCGGACTGCAATAATCATAAGGAATTTCATGATCGTAAAAAAGGCTTTGAAAAACCTTAACGGGAAAAAACTCGGGCTAATCGGGCAGGTTTCGGACTGGCTTATTGCCTCGTCAATTCCCTCCGATGTACTGCTTGCAAAATTCGGAATTAATTTAAACGTAATTCCCTGGGACAAACTGGCTCATTTTTCCGAATTTAAAGCCTCGGAAGAATTTCTTGCTTCTTTTTCAGGTAAAACGGATATGGATCTTACCGAAACCGCAAAAGTAAGTGCACTGTTAACGGATACCATTCAGACCAGGAAGCTGGATGCCATTACTGTTGAATGTTTTCCGATGGTACAAAAGGACAGTGTTACCGCATGCCTGCCACTGGCAAAATTCAATAACGAAGGAATTCCGGCAGGCTGCGAAGGTGACCTTACGGCCATTGCAGGGATGATGCTCTGCAAAGAACTAACCGGGATTATTCCCTGGATTGCAAACATCAACAAAGTTACCGATGAAGTCTGTATGTTTTCACATTGCACCATATCCCCCGGCCTGGTTTCCCGTTTTTCGGTAAAAACGCACTTTGAAACAGGGAAAGGCACTGCCGTTGAAGGTGATTTTAAAGGTGATTTAATAACTGTTTTTCGCTTCGACAGTAAGCTCAGCAAAGCGTTTATTGCTACTGCAAATATTACCGGCCGACCGAAATCCGGCTCAGCTTGCCGTACACAAATTGAAGTGAAACTCACTGCAGATGAAGTAAATCTGCTCAGGAAAAGTCCGCTAGGCAACCATCACCTTATTCTCCCGGGCGATTATAAAAAGTTATTGCAGGTTGCATGTATAGTACTTGGTATTGACATACTAAAATAAAAAAACGACATATAACGAAAGTTCTAAAAAAACGGCGATTGAAGAACACAATCGGAATCCCTATAGCTATCGGGATTGTCGCCCGCACAATGAGCCCGCTCTTTTGCAGAATAAATTTATGACAGCTGCTGGAAAGCAAATACTTTAGTAACAAACCTGTGAGAAATACTATATATTTGATATTAATTCAGCAAACAAATACCCGTTGCCCACTGTTTCTTAGATATAGTAAAGTAAATGACAGGGGTCTGTATTACTCTGAATTAATTTTCAGTGTATATCCCTACCTCAGTCACAATTAAACGTAACACTTATGACTTTTACAAAGATCACTTTTTGCGTATTTTGCTTCCTGTTCAGTACCTTAGTCAGTTTTGGCCAACGGTCGCCTGTTAAGCTGGGCAAAGTTGATGAAAAGGAAATAGCTCTTACATCCTACCAGGGAGCCGATGCGGTTATTCTATGCGATTATGGGGAGTATAAGTTCGACGGCCTCACCGGACAGGTATATTTCTATTTTGTCCATCATTTGCGGATTAAAATTTTAACCGAAGCCGGCCTGCGCTATGCCACTCAACAAATTCATTATTACGATTTGCGCACAGCATCGTTTCACCCTTACAACCAAACCTATACTTTAAGAGCTCAAACCCTTAATGTCAATAAAAAAGGGAAAGTTGTTGCAACGAAAGTCAAATCCAGGTACACAGTTGTAACACCACCCGATTACAATAACAATGCCAGCGTTACCATCAATTTTCCCGACGTTAAGCCCGGCTCCATTATCGAATATGAAATCTCTATCCCAACCATGGAAACAGTTAATCCCGATCCCTGGATGGTACAATATGATATCCCAAGCCTCTGGAACGAGTTGCGGATTATTACTCCACTGGATTTTAATTACGCGGTCAAACCTTATAACATCGATTATGCTGAAGTTTCCCGGTTTGAAAACATGACTACTAGCATAGTATATCCGGGAAATTCCATTGTTTATAATGCGAACTTTTTCCGGTTTATCAGGAAAGATATCCCATCCCTGCCTTATTCGGGAAGCGAAATAGATTACAACAACAGCCGTATGTATATGAAGTTCATCCTCAACTATGTATCCCATAAATTCATACTCCCGAAAATGAATGAAATTCTGAAAGCCATGGAACCGGAGTACAAGTATTTGGATAGAGCAGAGAAACAACTTGCGCTGGATAATAAGGCCTATATTGTTTACAATAAACCAGATTTATCAAAAATAACAGAGGATCTCAATAAAAGCCCGCAGTTCGGACTACCATTAATAATGAATATGGGGTTTAACGATACTATAAATAAAATAACAGCCTTGTATGATACAGATGAAGAAAAGATAAAGGCCGTGTATCTTTTTGCCAGAGACCTCGCAGATTGGAATAACCAGTACAGTATATATGTGGATGCACCCATGCCTCAATTTATTATGAAAATAGCTGACAGATTTTCGAAAGAACCGGTGAAAATGAATACAGGCCTGCAAAAGGTAGTACAGCGACATGAAGGCAGCAGCAGCGATATAAATGCTATATTAATTAACCTGCTCAAAAATGCCGGGTTTAAAGCCTATCCCGTTCTTGTAAGTACATTAAATAACGGTTATCTCGACACAGCCTTCTTTAACATACAACAGTTCAATCACATAATAGCAGCTGTGGAACTCAATGGCCGGGAAATTTTTCTTGATGCAGTAAAAAAAGGCTCCGGATCCATCATGAGTACTGACATTATGAACGAATATGGTTTATTGGTTGAATTGCAGAATGCACGTTGGATACAGGTTGCCTATCCGTATGCCGTACTTCCCCGAAGCCTCGAATTACCCGCCATGGATCAAACCCAATAATATCCATGTGCGTTTTAAAATAAGCCTTAACTGAAATCATGTTGGCTTATGATAATCCCTGGTTTCATGAAGG
>JBBSBT010000327.1:0-4462 GCA_038250985.1 Bacteroidales bacterium | reverse complement strand
CGTTTGCATACCGTTAAGGACTTTGAAGGCACCGGCATTGGGTTGGCAATCGTAAAACGAATCATACAACGTCATGGTGGCAATGTATGGGCAGAAGGGAAAGTAGGAGAGGGGGCAACGTTCTATTTTTCTTTGCCGGGGACGGGAGAATAGTGAAAAGTGAAAAATGAAAAATGAAAAATGAAAAATGAAAAATGAATAATGAATAATGAATAATGAATAATGAATAGTGAATAATGAATAGTGAATAGTGAATAATGAATAATGAATAGTGCCCTTCGTCCCGATTGCTATCGGGACCGCTCAGGGTGACGGAATAGTTAGTAGGGAGTAAGGAGTAAGCAATTCTGAATCACTGTGCTGGGGCTCCGCTCAGTGGTCTGAAACATTGTAACGTTGAAACTCTGTAACTCTGTAACTCTGTAACCCCGAAACCCTGAAACATTTAAACACTAAAACTCTGAAAATTGATACCCTTCGTCCAGTGAAAAAGATTATATTTGTTCCGTATTATCCGATTGCTATTGATTTTTAAGTATAATTGAAATACCCAGCTTATGGAAACGAAATTGAAAATTCTGATTGTTGAAGATGAGCCTACGGATTCGGAACTCATACTGCGCGAAATTGCTAAAGGTGGTTTTCAGTTTATCAGTAAAGTGGTCGAAACCCGTAATGCTTATCTGAAAGCCTTGGTGGAATTCGAACCTGCAATCGTTCTCTCTGATTATAACCTGCCGACTTTCAATGGTATGCAGGCTCTCATTCTGCGTCAGGAGTATGCCCCTATGGTTCCGTTTATACTTATTACCGGCGCCAATAACGAAGAGATCGCTGTTGAATGCATGAAAGCCGGTGCCGACGATTACATTCTTAAAAATAACCTTAAAAGGCTGGGGCAGGCTGTAAAAGCTGCCATTGAGAAAAAAAATATTATCAGGGTCAATAAGGAATCCGTTGAAAAGCTGAGCATACTTTCCCGTGCGGTGGAACAAAACCCTGCCTTGATCGTAATTACAGATATTGATGGCAATATTGAATATGTAAATCCTAAATTTACAGAAATTACAGGTTATACCCCCGAAGATGCAATAGGGAAAAACCCGCGTATTCTGAAATCAGGCCACCATCCTGACGAATTTTATAAAAGCTTGTGGCAAACGGTATTAGCCGGAAAAGAATGGTCGGGCGAATTGTTGAATAAAAAGAAAAACGGAGACCTTTACTGGGAAAAGGCTTTAATATCGCCGTTATTAAACGCTACAGGCCAGATTACTCATCTAATCAGCATTAAAGAGGATATCACCGAAAAACGCAAAATGTTAGTTGACCTCATTGAGGCCAAAGAAAAAGCTGAAACCACCGACAAACTCAAGTCAGCCTTTATCAGTAATATCTCGCACGAAGTACGTACACCTCTCAGCACGATCGTAGGATTTGTTGAAATGTTGTTCAACCCCGAGATTTCCACGGAAACAAAAACCTCTTACAGCCAGATCATTAAGAAGAGCAGCAGCCGCCTGTTGAATACCATAACTAATTATTTGGACATTTCAATGATCGTATCCGGCAACCTGGAAATACATAAAACTTCTTTTTCCCTCAACAGCGTGCTGAATGAACTCAATGATGAATTTATAGACGCCTGCAAAGAAAAAAATATTAAATTATCCCTTCAAAAACCATCTGAACCTGTCGATCTTCAGTTGAACTCCGATCCGGAACTGATACGCAAAATATGGTCGCATCTGCTTGGTAACGCTGTTAAATTTACATCCAAAGGTTCAATTACTTTTGGCTACCGGAATACACCCGAAGGCTTCAGTTTTTTTGTGACCGATTCAGGTATAGGAATCGACAGCGATAAAGTGCGGATTATTTTTGATTATTTTATGCAGGCTGATATATCGCAGACCAGGGTTTACGAAGGCAGTGGACTGGGTTTGTCAATCGCCAATGAACTGGTGAAATTATTAGGCGGTAATATGTATGTTAAATCGGAAAAATTTGTGGGATCAACGTTTACCTTTACGCTGCCGGGTGATCTGATCGCAGTATCTGGGCAACCTCAGGAGATAAAGATAAAGCAGCCTGATCGTAGGTCGACCCCGTTGATCCTGGTTGCCGAAGATGATGATTTTAATTATAAATACCTTGATATTATCCTGAAACGAGCCGACTACCTCGTAATGCGGGCTGAAAACGGACTCGAAGCCGTTAATATCTGTCACAGTAATTCGGATGTGAATCTTATTTTTATGGATATGAAAATGCCGGTTATGGGAGGTCTGGAAGCCACAAGACAAATCAGGAGTTTCCTTCCTGCTTTGCCTATTATTGCACTCACAGCTTATGTTTCACCAGCCGATGAAAACGAAGCATATGCAGCCGGTTGCAACGAGTTCCTTTCGAAACCTGTAAACAAGCCAAAACTACTTGGTCTTTTGGAACGAATACTGGGTTCGTAAGTTGGCTTTGGAAAGTAATTTTTACAAATAGCAAGTGATACTTGTTTAAAACAAATGTGCAAACTGAAAATACCCGCCTTCGACGATGATTTCGGTTTTGTTTATTTCGGAAGTATAGTTCCAAGGGGAGGATTCGTGGTGTCTCAAGATAATTTTTGATACTTCCAATTCCAGACAGTGATAATTCACACATCAGATTTTAATAGAAAAGAGAAATTAAATTTTCACGCTCTTCCATTTTCCTCTTTTAAAATAATACCATGCCAGCAAAGCTATTAACGTCTCGGCAACAGGGATCGAAATAAACGCCCCGGTGGCTTTCATCCCGAGACCTGTTGAAAGAATATAAGCCAACGGGATCTGGAACAGCCAGAAACCCGCAAAATTAATAATAGTTGGCGTTCGTGTATCACCGGCTCCGTTTAGTGCCTGGGTCATTACCATGCCTATTCCATAAAAAATATAGCCTGCTCCCATTATTTGCAGTGCTTTTACGCCAAATGCAACCACTGATTCATCCTGTGAAAAGAACCTGATGATAGGGTTGGCAAAAAACAGGAAAAGCAGCATAACCAGGCTCATAAAAATAGCGTTGTATTTTGCCGTAAGCAAAACGCTTTGTTCGGCTCTGAGCATTTGCCCGGCACCCAGGTTTTGTCCAACCAATGTAGCTGCTGCATTACTTAGTCCCCAGGCAGGCAAAATAAAGAAAACTACGTTCCGGATGGCGATCTGGTATCCGGCCGACGCACTTGTTCCGCCGGTTTCGGCAACCAGCCGTGCAAGTATTATCCAGCTGCCACTGGCAATGATAAACTGCAGTGTAGCAGGCCAGGCAATATGGATGATTGTTTTTACAATTGGCAGATCAAACCTGAAATGCTGTCGCCGGAATTTTAATATTCCACTTCCTTTAAATAAATGATAGCTCTGATACAGGACTCCGGAACTGCGTCCGGTTACTGTAGCTATGGCAGCGCCTTTGAGTCCGAAAAAATGAATAAGTACCGGGCACAGAATGATATTTATAAAACTGGCAAGCCATAAGCTTTTCATTGCCATAGCTGCATCGCCGGCGCCCCGGAATATGCCATTGATCAGAAATAGAAACATGATGGCTGAACTTCCGGCAAACATGATACGGGTAAAAATGCTTCCTTCGGTGACTACCTGCTCACTCGCTCCCATAAATGTTAAAATATCTGGTGCAAATACGGTACCCAGGATACTAATAAGGATTGTACCGATCAGCGATACAATAAGCGCCTGGGCGCCAGCATGCGCGGCTGCTTCCGGATTTTTTTCACCAATCCGCCGGGCTACGATGGCCGTTGCTGCTGTGCTGATCCCGATGGCCAGCGAATATACAAGAGAGACAACTGATTCCGTCAGCCCCACGGTTGCAATGGCATTCTGGCCCAGTTTTCCAACAAAAAACATATCAACCAGGGCAAATACACTTTCAAGTCCAAGTTCGAGAATCATTGGAATTGCCAGCAAAAACACGGCTGTCTTAATGCTTCCGATGGTATAATCCTGCTCCTCCCCACCAAGCGACTTCCTGATCAGCAGGATTGCCCGTTTGAATTTACCTGGTGGTATAAGTTCTGGCATAATTTAATATTCTATTCCTTAACAAGGCTTGAGTACCTGAAATGTTTGGTTGAAGTCGAAATATTATTTTATGGATTAATATAAATTCTTTTTCAGGAAGGTGATTCCTGTATGAAAATATAACAGAATTGGGTAAAAGTCAATCGTGTTGTTGTTTTGAATAAATTAATATGAGTATCGGGAAAGATTAATATGAATAATTTTCGGTATGATATTACCCCTCCGCCTGTCGGCACCTCCCCTAATTTTAGGGGAGGCAGATATTAACCAACAGAATTGCAATCTGTTAAGTTAGTATAAGCCAACTCCCTCCCTGTTTTCAGGGAGGGTCGGGGTGGGTAACCCCAAAAACAAGACTTTTCTGTATCTTTCCTGATACT
>JBBSBT010000326.1:0-4491 GCA_038250985.1 Bacteroidales bacterium | reverse complement strand
TTGTTCAAAGCTGAAACCCGGTTGTTTACCCCCAGTTTCCGATAGATGTTTTTGAGGTGATATTTAACTGTATTGATTGATTTACCGGTTTCAACCGATATAGAATGGTTGGATAAACCCTTTTTCAATAATTGAAGGATCAAAATTTCCTGTGGTGAAAATAAATGGCTGCTTGTCATCATTTTTCGCTTGGATAGCCTAAAGTTAACCTATCCCAAAGCCGGATGTACTACCCTTTCGGGTAGTTTTTTGATTATCAGGAAATTAATTCAGAAAATGATTCTCGGAAAAACCTAGCTGATGGAAGTTTTTTTCAGTGCCTGCACCCTGTTGCTGACATCTAACTTGATGTAGATATTTTTGATGTGATATTTAATGGTGTTGGCCGAGATAAATAGATTTTCGCCCAATTCAGTGTTGGTTAAGCCCTGGCCGATCAATTGCATGATTTCGGCTTCGCGCTGGGTAAGCTCAAATCGCTCTATCAGGGTTTGAACAGGCGTTTCGTGCATGGGCAGGTTATTGCTCACTTTTGCCTCCTCATCAAGGAGACACATGTAATTTTTTAGTTCAAGATGCATCTGTTTTAGTCTCAGGTTCTTATTGCGGATGATAAGCATACTGATTACAGCGCCTGACATACTAAAAAGCACGACCAACACCAATAATAACAGGTGGATACGAATCTTTTTTTCGTTTAATTCATTCGTTTGATTCAGTATTTCAATTTTCCGAGCCTTTTTATCGGTTTCGTAGCGGGTAAGGATTTCGGCAATATTTTTACGTTTTCGTTCGTTTAAAACACTGTCTTTCAATAATGTTGAAGTTTCAAAATGAAGAAGGGCAAGCTTATAATTTCCCATAGCGCGGTAAACCTGGTATTTGCTTTCTTCAATGCCTTGTAAATCAGCAATCCATGCACTGTCACATATCAGGGCCGATGAATCCAGAAATGCAAGCGCGTTTTTATATTGTCGCAGCAGCAGGTAAGTTTCGGCAATATTGCGGTAGGAAGTCATCATACCATAAATGTTGCCAATCTTTTTATCTAAGTTCAATCCTTGCTTCACCAGTTCAAGCGCCCGGTGAAACCACCCTTTTTGCTTATAAACTGAAGCAAGATTTGAATATCCCACAGATAAGCCACGGGTAAAACCATTCACTTTCGAAATTTCAATCAGTTTGTTGTAGTATAGGGCAGCCGAATCAGGCTGATGGCGTAACTCATACAAATAAGCTGTTTCGTTATAAATATTGGCGGTAATTTTATAATCCTTAATACCCGGAATAAGCAGGAATGCCTTCTTACAATAGCCTGCAGCCTCGTCCAAACGCATGAGAACCCTCAGCACCTGTGCCACGTTACGATATGATTCCGAGAGTTTTGTCGTGTCGTTGAACTGCTCCCTTAGTTCAAGCGATTTTGAATAATAGAAAAAGGCGGAGTCCAGGTTACCCGTGTATTCATGTGCCCTACCGAGATTATTATATATGTTGCTACTGGTAATGCTGTCTTTTTCAGCAACTGCAAGTATCCTGGCTCTGTGAAGTTCGTAAAAGGCTTGTTGCTCCTTCCCCGACATAACAAGATAGCTTCCCAGTTTGTTGAGATTAATGCCCATTTGTCGCGGGTATTTAGCACCATCGGTTAAACTAATAGCCTTTTTAATTTCAATGATTGCTTCGCGATAAAACTCCAGCTTAGCTAGCGAATCAGCTCTAATTGTATGTTGTATTGCAGATGATTGGCTATGGTTTGCACAAATTTCAGATTGGATATAAATAAGGAATACGCAAAAAAACAGGAGTAGAAATCGCCTGGTTGCACTTATATTTCCGGAAATAAAAGAAAGATCATTCATGATAAATAGCTGTTTCAAAAAATGAACATTAATTATCAATGAATTGCTAAGTTAAGTTTTTTGGTGGGGAATTGCAATGAAATCAGCGATATTGTTAAAATCTGCTGCAACCGGAATGTTAATTCGGGAAGAAAAGACTTGTCAGATGTAACTATTTTTAGATTGCAACAGTCAATGTATTGATTTACTGAGGCGGAAACAGGTTTATACTGCAAGAAATTGAAACAATAAACTTCCTCTAACTGGTTTTAACGCAGTTTGACGTATGATCAGATAAAACCTGTCGAAAAGGAAGAGTGCAGAAAATGGATTATTGAAAATTCACTTTCCTGCTTTCGTCACCACAATCCCAATCCCATCAATTCCTCTTGTTTGAATTCTGGGAATCATATTCTCGATACTGATCTTACTATTCCCTTTGTCGCCCAGGAGGATGTTTTTCCAGAGAATAATCCGGGCTTCAGCTTTGGTTGAATTTGACCCGGTAATTAGTTTTCCGTTTTCACGGACAGGCAAAGAGACTTCGCGTATCTGCTCCTCACCCGATGGGGATGTAAGAATCACATAAACCGGGAAATTAGTATCCTGAAATTGCTCCGTACAGCGCAAAACCAATGTGATATCACTGCTAATATCAGTTTTCTGAGGAGGAATTTCAATAAGCTTCTGATCAAAACGATCCCAGGAGGAATTCTTCATTTTCAGATATTTCTCATATACAGGACCCTCTTTGGCGCAGGATGTGACAAGTAGCGTAATTGCAAACAAGAGAATAATAGAGAATAGTGTTTTCGTGCTTTTCATGGATAAATCAATTAGTGGTTTTTGTGCTGTGTGCTGTGTGCCCGGTGCATGGTGCTTAGTGCTTGGTGCTTGGTGCTTAGTGCTTGGTGCTTGGTGCTTAGTGCCCGGTGCTTAGTGCTTTGTGCCTGGTGCCTGGTTTTATATTTTTTGGTATGGGGAAATGGAACTGTTCAATTCGGTATGTGGGGTTATTTTTGTGGTTATTAAAACGATGCAAATCTTTCAATCTTGGCCAACCCAGGCCTGGCATGGCCAGGTCTGGGTTGGTTTGGAGACGCGAGGCATCGCGTCTCTATCGCGGTGCAATCGCGTTTTACGCGATTACACCGCTTCCGAAACAAATCCGCGAATCTTTATCGTACAATACCCCGAACTGCCCGGCTGCCACGCCCGAAACCGGCACCGACGATTGGAGGATATAACTTTCACCTTCCTTTTTTAGAATTCCTTTGGTAAAATCAGGCGTATGACGGATTTTAAAGGTAACTTCCTGTTCTCCGGCTTCGTCCTGCCAAGGATTTCCGCTGATAAAATTAAAATCTGTCAACCGGATAACATCCTGATATTGCGACTCCGGATCATAACCGTTGGAAACAAAAATAGTGTTTTCAACCGAATCTTTTTTCACCACAAACCAGGGACCGCCTCCCAGGTTAAGCCCTTTGCGTTGCCCAATGGTATGAAACCAGTATCCTTTGTGTTTTCCTAGTATTTTACCGGTTTCCAACTCCACTATTTTACCTTCTTTTTCACCTATATATTTTCGTAGGAAATCAACGTAGTTTACTTTCCCGAGGAAACAAATCCCCTGGCTGTCGCGTCGGTGGGCGCTGGGCATATTCTGTTTCTGCGCAATGGCGCGGACTTCACTTTTCATGAGGTTACCGATGGGAAACATCAGCTTGCTGACTTGCTGATAGGTGATTTGGGCCAGGAAATCAGTCTGGTCCTTTATCGGATCTTTTGCCGTGGCCAGCCAGGTTTTGCCATTTTCGATCACTGTATTGGCATAATGGCCTGTCGAGATTTTATCAAAATCCTTGCCCCAGTATTTTTCGAACTCACCGAATTTAATAAGCCTGTTGCACATTACATCCGGGTTGGGTGTAAGCCCTTTGCGTACAGCATCCAACGCATAAGCCATCACATTATCCCAATACTCTTTATGTAAAGGAACAACCTCCATTTTTAGTCCGTAATATTTTGCGAGCCAACTTGTAAGTTCAATATCTTCTTCGGAAGAACAATCCATAAATCCCTCTTCGTCTTTCATCCCGATTTGGATATAAAAGATTACCGGTTCGTAACCCTGCTCTTTGAGAAGATGCAAGGTAACCGAGCTGTCGACGCCACCAGAGACTAATGCTGCAATTTTCAATGGAATATTTTTATTTTGGACAGCAAAAGTACGATTTTTTAGAGACCTGAGAAGTTTAAAGCTGTTTGCAATACGCTGAATCTTTGCATTTTTACCGGGAAATTTGTAATTTTATATGGCTTTAAAAATCTTTTACCCGTGAGAGTCGCAAGCATTCACACAAAAAAAACAGTGCTGGCAGCGCTGTTATCCGTTTTCCTGTTTAATAGCTGTCAGTCGCACAACAATCCTCCAAATACTATGAAAGCGCAAGATACTTTACAAAACCGGCTTCCGGCAGTAGCAGGCAGTTTTTATCCATCTGACCCGGTTGAGATACGAAGGATGATGAAATTATTTTTTGCAGAAGTTCCTTCCCCTGATACCAACCGGGATGTACTGGCAATTATTTCGCCACATGCCGGGTATGTGTTTTCGGGTGAAGTAGCCGCAGCCGCTTTCAACCAG
>JBBSBT010000325.1:0-4493 GCA_038250985.1 Bacteroidales bacterium | reverse complement strand
TATATCTGATAGCAATTACCAGGTTTAGTAAATATAAACCAGGGAATAGAAAGAATATTTTAATTTGAAGTCAGGGCTAATGTGCTTTATCAACTTATTCAAGCGTCAATTGGAGTAAGTAATGGACGTTGAAAAAAAGGAGATCGGATCCGATCTCCTTTTAATTTACTGACTTTACAGAACTTGGCGGAACTGTATAGTTTGAAAACATCAAAACAATTCACATCCGGATGTTAAATGACTATTTTACAGCTTGTTGTCCGTCTTTATTCAACAATATCGGGTCGCCCAAACCAAGTTCTTTCAATTTGTCGAACTGAGTAGCTTTATCGCCTACAATAAGGTAAATCAGTTTATCCGGATGAATAAATTTCTGCGATAACGCGGCATGTTCTGCCGGTGTCATTTTTTGTACAATCGCTTCACGCTGTTTGATGTAGTCGAGTGGGAGATTATACATAACAATAGGTGCCAGCATTTCGTTCAGCTGCTGCAATGTCTCAAATTTTCCTGAATTGCTTTTTAATAAAGTACTCTTTACCAGGTCAAGATCTTCTTTCGAAATCCCTTCCGTATACTTTTTAATTTCATCCCTGATTATCTGTGCAGTTTCGAAGGTTGAATTCGACTGTACTGCCGTATTTGCAAGAAATTGTCCCCCATAAGTAGTACCGCTGAACCCCGAACGAGCCCCATAAGTAAATGATTTCTTTTCACGTAAAATCATATTCAGGATTCCGTTGAAATCGCCGCCAAGTTTATAATTTATTACGACAGCTTTATAAAAATCAGGATTTACAAAACTCGGTCCGGACTCACCGACAAACACCTGTGATTGTTTTGCTTTCGGAATATCGATAAAATAAATTCCAGGTTTAGCAGAGGTAATACCTGAAACAGCCGGAATCTTTAGTTCTTTGGCTTTCCAGTTGCTTAATCCATTGAACATTGCAACTGCTTTCTCTTTTGTAACATCTCCTACTATTGTGATTTTGCATACAGTAGGTGAGAAATATTGTTCATAATATTTTTTCAAATCATCAAGCGTAATTTTACCAACCGATTCTATTGTCCCGTCAGGTTCATTTGCCAGGAGATTATCAGTTCCATACACCAATTTACTGAACACACTCTGAGCAATAGCCGCCGGTGAAGTTTCTGTTCTTTTTAGCCCTTCAATCGTTTGGTCTTTAGCGAGATCAAATTCTTTTTCATCCCATCGGGGTTCGAACATCATTTCTTTTGCAAGAGCAAATGTTTCATCCAGTTTGCTTGCCAGGCAACTTCCAGAAATTGTAATTGATTCTTTGCCGCCATCAATATTTATGTTTGCTCCTAAATCCTGTATGGCTTCCTGCAGTTCTACCGGGGTTTTTGTTTTAGTCCCCTGGTTCATTAATTTTGCTGTTAATGCACCAACTCCAATCAAATCCGGTTTGTCAAGAAGCATTCCGCCATTTAGAATAATTGAAAATTGAACCAGAGGCAATTCCGTCTTTTTAATTCCATATACCGGAATTCCATTGGAGGTTTTATCTTTCCAGATAGCAGGAAGAGTTACAACCGGATCAGGTCCCTGAACCGGTTCCTTTGTTCTGTCAATTAGTGAAGGAATTGGTGTATATGGTGCATTAACTATATCCTTTTTCTTTGTACCTTGTTTTTCAATAGACTCTTCAGGCACAACCCATAATTTTGAATCTGATGCCGCCAAATCTGCTTTGCCTTTGGGAACAATGCTGGTAATCAAATAATTCTGATTCTTAATATACTTGTTATACACTCTCCATACATCTTCTTTCGTAACATTCATTCTGTTGTCGAAATCAGTGGACATATAATCAGGCGAACCTTTGAAAATATTGTAATCTCCCAGCCGCATTGCCTTATTCAACACACTGGCACTCTGCCTGTAGAAATTATATTCAATACCGGCTTTCTGCCGTTCAACATCTTTTTCTGTGAATCCTTCTTTTTCAAATCTCTGAAATGCTTCTTTAACGGCGGCTTCAACATCACTTAATTTAACATCGGGTAATGCCGTAATACTGATATTAAATACTCCTGCGATTTCCGAACTTCGTTGACGTGCCATAACTGAGAGTGCAAGTTTTTTCTCATCAACAATAACTTTATATAAGGGCGATTTTTTGCTTCCTGCAAGAATACGTCCGAGGAAATCAAGAGCGTCAGCATCCTTAGTAAAATCTTCAGCTGTTGGGAATTCCATGGATAGCCGTGGCGCATTAGCAAGATTATCTTCACAATATACCCTTACCGTTTCGTTTAGTTTAACAGGCATTTTTGGCAACGGTTCAGGCGCCGGTCCGGATTTAATTTCTGCAAAATATTTATCAATCCACTTTTTAGTTTCTGCAACATTAATATCTCCTACAACAATAAGTGTTGCATTGCTTGGTGCATAGTATTTAGTATGGAAATCAATTACATCCTGAAGTGATGCTGCGGCAAGATCATCCAAATCACCAATAACGGTGTGTCCATAAGGATGTGTAGCGGGATACATTAATTTAGTGGACATATATTGGCTTTGCGAATAAGGCCGGTTATCTCCCTGGCGTTTTTCATTCTGTACGACATTCTGCTGTGTTACAAATGTTTCCTGGTTTACTTTGCTCAACAGGAATCCCATTCTGTCTGCCTCCATCCATAATGCCATCTCAACTGCATTTTTCGGAATAACTTCATAATAATTTGTTCTGTCAGTGCTTGTTGAACCGTTCACATTACTGGCACCGGCGGTCTGAAGTTTTTTGAACCATTGCCCTTGAGGTATATCCTGCGATTCGTTGAACCTCAGATGTTCAAATAAATGAGCGAACCCTGTTTTGCCCTGGACTTCCCTGGCTGAACCTACATGATAAACCAAATATACCGCAGCTATCGGATTCGCTTTGTCAACATGAAGAATTACATTCATTCCGTTGGCCAGCACATATTTTTCATAAGGAATTTTAAATTCCTTTTTCTTTTCAGCACTAAAAAGTGTCATGCTAAAACAGAGCGTAAGAGCAATAATTAGAATTAACAGTTTGTTTTTCATTATTCATCCCAGGTTTAAATTGTTGGTTAATTGATTTGATATTTAAATATTAATTTTCTTTGATTATAAATTGGCCTGGCTCATTCTCTGCCTTAGGAGGTTCATGTAAAGATAGAAAATGGCTTCAACGTAATGAAGTTTGACGATTTGAAGATGGATTAGTTTAAACAGGCAGGTAAAAATTATTTTACCCAATTTATTTCAATTGTCTCCGTAAAACAATACTTTATGTTTTAATAGAGAGAAGAAATGTCTTATGTTTAAAATTGACAATTTGCTGGTCAAGCTGAGTAAAGAATAAATACCGGACAAAATTCCTTAATCAATGCAGAGATGCAAATTATTCAAATACCATATACACAAAAAAGGAAGGTCGTTTTTGACCTTCCTTTTCAAACTTACAATCTTTCGTACAATGTTCAATATTTGCTTCGTTGGTTATCAAGAGCAAACTTACAGCTGTTTCAACACTTCTTCTCCCATTGCATAGGTGCCTAAAATTTTGTCAGAAGCAGTATTACTATCGGCAATGTCACGCGTACGGTAACCTGCCTTAAGTACGGCATCCACTGCATGAATAATTGCATCCGCTTCGGTTTTCAGTCCGAAAGATATATCCAGCATTAATGAAACCGAAAGAATGGAAGCCAGCGGATTGGCTACGCCCATACCTGTAATATCATGTGCCGAGCCGTGTATGGGTTCGTACACACCGGTTCCGTCGCCTATGGAAGCGGAAGCCAGCATACCCATGGAACCGGCAATCTGCGATGCTTCATCGGTTAATATATCACCAAACAAATTGGCGGTCACCACCACATCAAAGCGGCGAGGATCTTTGATAAGCATCATGGCTGTTGAGTCCACAAACATATGCTCAAGCTCAACATCAGGATATTCCAGCCCGATTTTCTGAACTACTTCCCGCCACAGGCGGCTTGTTTCAAGCACATTGGCTTTATCTACGGAACAAACTTTTTTCCTGCGGGTCCGGGCAGCAATAAAAGCTTTGTGTGCAATGCGTTCCACTTCGAAGCGGCTGTATTCGGCTACATCAAAAGCAGTATCTCCGTTGTTTTTCCTGCCTTTTTCGCCAAAATACAGATCGCCGGTCAGTTCCCTGAAAAACAAAATATCAGCACCTTTTAATATTTCGGGTTTGATGCTGGAAGCACTCAGTAATTCATCAAAAAGTTTAATGGGCCGGATATTGGCATACAGACCTAATTCCTTGCGCATACGCAACAATCCTTGTTCGGGACGTACTTTTGCCGAAGGATCGTTGTCGTATTTCGGGTGACCTACGGCACCAAATAAAACGGCATCCGATTGTTTCATCTTCAGCAGGGATTCTTCGGGTAACGGATTGCCGGTTGCCTCTATGGCTGCGTGTCCGATCAGTGCTTCATTATAGGTAAAGCTGTGATTA
>JBBSBT010000324.1:0-4493 GCA_038250985.1 Bacteroidales bacterium | reverse complement strand
TTCTTTTAAATAGGGGATCACTGTATATTGCTAGTGATGATGGTTTAACAGTTTTACCCGAATCATCTTTAATCAAATATATTGCCCCTCCTATTCCATATGTCCGTTCAATAACAGTTAATGATAAAAATTATGCGCTTCCCTCAAACGAAATAAAGCTGACCGGTAAAAACAATATACACCTTACTTTTGGTAGCATCAACTTTTTTTCAAGTTCTGCAACGTATTCATATATGCTGGAAGGAGCTGAAAAAAAATGGACCATTGGAACTGGAAGTGACCTGGACCTGTTTTATCGTAACCTGCCCCCGGGGCATTACCGTTTTAAGCTCAGGGTAAGCAAGTCAAATTCCGGTTGGAGTCAGCCATTGGTGCTGCCCATTATCATTCAGCCAACCTTTTTTGAATATCCTGTTGTTTGGGCTATAATGGTATTGCTTGCAGGAGTATTAATTCTGTTATTTTTTAACAGGATTAAAAACCAAAGAATGAAAAAGATTGAACTCGATCACCAGCTGATAGTGCTGGAACAAAAGGCGCTGCAGTCGATGATGAATCCGCATTTTATTTTCAATTCACTGGGTTCCATACAGAATTACCTGCTTAAAAACAAAGGAAGCGAGGCTATTATTTACCTGTCAAACTTTGCCCGGCTGATGCGGCAAAACCTCAATGCATTAAATACGCCAATGATTGTCCTGGAGGAGGAAGTTGACAGACTGAAGAATTACCTTGACCTGGAAAAAATACGGCTTGATTATAATTTTAATTATAATATTGAGATTGATCCCTCACTTAAAGAGGAGGATATATATATTCCGGGTATGCTGATACAGCCCATTGTCGAAAATTCTATATGGCATGGGATTGCTACTCTTAAAGACCAGGGTAATATCCAGGTAAGTTTTGAGTCTTACAATTTGAAATCAATGAAAATCAGTATCCGTGACAATGGAATCGGGATGAAACGCTCAATGGAATATTTCAATAAGGATGCGCATAGGCAACATCTGGGTATGCAAATGATTAAAAAGCGGTTAGATCTCCTCAGCAAAAAATACAACACCGAAGCAAGTATAATTTATTCGGAATGTTATCCTGAGAATGTTAATACAGGAACTCTGGCCGAACTTATTTTACCTTTTACATATAGTCCGGCTGATTCTTAAAATGAATCTTTTGTTTCTCTCATAAATCATGATGTGAATTGTTTTGTTATATATTCGGATCAATAATCTTTCGTCTCGCTTCCGGTTAATATTTCATCTTTCTGATCTGAGATTTAATCACGTCCGGTGAATATTAATTGAGAATTTGTGGAAATCAGGTATTAATTGAACCATTTAAAAATTTTGCTGCCGGGGCAAATATTATCTTTGCATTAATACGTTTTAAAAATATATTTTACATAATTTGTAAAATTGCGTGCCAAATACGTTAAATTTGTATTACTCTCTTTATGAGTTAAATATAATATTAAATAAACATTGATCCGAGAATGAAAACGACATTTCTTTTTCTGTTTATTTTAATAATGAACAATTGTTTTTCCGCTACTGGAAATGCCAATGATGGAGAGCTTCTGGCTCTGATCGTACTTGTGATGATTATTCTTATCCTTGGAATAGGATATTTTATTGATTTTCTGAAACGCAAAATAAAAACGTATGTTTTGAAAAGAAAGATTCAAGGAAATAATATAAATGAAGAATATAAAAATACGTTTGTTCATCAAAACATTCCCCTTTCCAGCTATTAGAAATCAGACTTTTATTTTTTAACGGGAAAGTTAGCTTTAATAGTTCTAAATCGAAACAACTGAACAGGGAACTCCGCAATATAAATTTGGTTAGCCTGATTGATCAGACGCAATGTTTGCAATATTTTAAATAAAAGATAAAATACCCCCCAGTCCTTTTAAAATATAATAGCGGATGTACATTCTGAAGCATGTGTGGGGCAAATGATTTTCTTATGTATACAGAATATGAACAAATGATCAGAAAGAAAAACCGGCCTTCACTCCAATACCCTCGGTATTTACAATGGTACCTGATTTGTACCTCTGTTTATCATACCCGATACCAATGTTCATGGCATAATTATCTTTAAGTTTAAACCGCACTCCTGCTCCCAGATTTAGCAAAGGATAAACCCCCTCAATTTCAATAGCCTTGGTAATGTCGAATGAATATCCAAAACCCAGGTCAAGATATGGCGAAATACTTTTATTTCAATATAAGGTATGTTGGTAAGGCGGCAGTCTTTGGATCAATAGTTCAAATCGCGATGTCGCAGCATGAGTGAGCCGTTAATTAATTTGTTTCACAGTAACCCAGTTTCCTTTTATAGCTTAGCTCTTGTATATTGCAGGGGCCAGTTTATATCATCACCCAACAAAAGTGCGGACTGTAAAGCAAAATAAGGTTCCCGCAATGACTCACGGGCAATCATAATTAGGTCTGCCTTTCCTTTTGCCAGGATATCTTCAGCTTGCTGAGCTTCAGTAATTAATCCTACTGCACTGGTTAATATTCCAGTTTCTTTTCTGATTCGTTCGGCAAAAGGCACCTGGTAACCCGGGCCAATAGCAATTTGCTGATAAGGCACTAATCCTCCTGACGAACAATCGATCAGGTCAACGCCATTCAATTTCAAAATCGACGAAAGTTTTGTAGCCTCATTTATATCCCATCCATCTTTAGCCCAATCGGTAGCTGAAATGCGCACAAACAAGGGTAGGCTTTGAGGCCATCCGGATTGAACAGCTTTAACCACTTCGAGCAACAAGCGGGTCCGGTTTTCGAAGTTTCCACCATATTTATCCGTCCTGTGATTGCTTAAAGGCGACAGAAACTGGTGAAGTAAATACCCATGAGCTGCATGTATTTCAATTAGTTTATACCCGGCCTGTAACGATCGTAATGCTGCGGTTTTGAAATCGCCAATAACTTTTTGAATTCCGGTTTCGTCCATTTCCTGCGGAACTTCATCATCCGGATAAAAAGAAATAGCCGATGGCGCAACCGTTGACCAGCCTCCATTTTTTTTCGTAATTTGTTTTCCTCCGTCCTGCGGCTTGGAAAAGCAAGCCTTCCGCCCTGCATGAGCCAGCTGTATGCCGGCAACAGCTCCCTGCTCATGAATAAAAGCAGTTATTTGTTTTAGTTTTTGGATATGTCCGGGATTATAAATACCTAAATCGCCTGGCGAAATACGGCCTTCAGGCGAAACAGCTGTTGCCTCCTGAATAATAAGCGCTGCGCCTCCGACAGCGCGACTGCCCAGGTGAACCAAATGCCAATCGGTTGCAAATCCATCTTCAGCTGAATACTGACACATGGGCGAAATGACAATGCGGTTTTTAAAGGTGATATCTTTTATTGTGAGGGGGGAGAAAAGTGTTGACATGAAGCGTTTATTTTATGAGATGATTTATGACCCATTATTTTTGCTAAGATAATCAAAGCTTTTCAAAGTACAGTGTTTAGGATGGAAGAAGTTAAAGGCAAGGAAGTGTATAAACAATAATTTAAACTATAACTCGAAAGGATAGGATCAGGTTCAATTTTCAAGAATGTAAATCGTGATATAAGCAATTGTTAGCGACTTCCTTTATGTTTTCTGATTTACATCCCTGACAGGTTTAACAATGAATAATAGAAAATAATAAAACCCGGTTGCAGATACACAACCGGGTTTTAAGGAATCATTACTAAACTGCTGTCAAGCTATCTCGAAAAGATCAACTGAGTTTTGTACACTTTATTATTTACAATCACCCTTACCATATACATCCCGTTTACCAGGGCTTCCAATGCAAAATTTAAAAGCGGTTTTGGAATCGGGCTTTCCCTGGTGGCAAAAATTCTGGAAGTCCACGAAGCCGGACTGGAAGTTTTTAGTACGGAGAACGAAGGAACACGTTTCGAAATGGAGTTTAATCAGGTGAACTGAAAAAACAGGGAAATCTATTTTAGCTGCATTTAATTCAGGTTAATCAAAGATTAAGATCTAAAACGGATAATTAGGGGATATCATTAACCTTTAGGTCTGATTTGGAATCTCCCCAATCTTTGTTTTTGCGATTCACTATAAAAATTGCCCGGCTTTTTTGAAACGCCGGACAAAAATCACCTATAATATAAATTGCCAAAAAAAAACCACTAAACATAAAAGGCCGTCTCTCTATAGAAACGGCCTTCCAGGCATGTGAGTTGTTGTATGCTATTTAACAATCATAGGTTGCGTATGAACACCTGTATTGGTAATCACCCTGACAAAATAGATACCTTTCGTAGCGGAAGGGATTTGAATAGACTGATTAACAGACTGATTCAGATTATCCTTCATCACTATTTTCCCCTGGGCATTTATCACCTCTATTCTTGCATTTTGCAATGAAAGTGATTTCTGATCGAGAGTAAACTGTCCGTTATTCGGATTCGGATAGATATTATATCCAGCTACAGAACGCTTGCCGACTGAGGTGA
>JBBSBT010000323.1:0-4507 GCA_038250985.1 Bacteroidales bacterium | reverse complement strand
ATGGAAACATCCAAAGACCTGAAACTTGCAGTATTAATAGATGCTGACAATGTTCCTTATGCCAATGTGAAGGAAATGTTTGAAGAAATCGCCAAATACGGCATTCCGACATTTAAACGAATATATGCCGACTGGACCAAACCAACCGTTTCTGGCTGGAAAAACGTACTACTCGAAAATGCGATCACGCCTGTGCAGCAATACAGCTACTCGGTGGGAAAGAATTCGTCGGACAGTGCTCTGATCATCGATGCCATGGATATTTTATATACCGGCAAGGTGGATGGATTCTGCATCGTTTCGAGCGACAGCGACTTTACACGGCTTGCCACAAGGCTTCGTGAAGCAGGTATGTTAGTGATTGGCATAGGTGAGAAGAAAGCCCTCAACCCTTTTATAAAAGCATGTGATAAGTTTATTTATATTGAAATCCTGAAGGCCGAAGCAGCAAGCTCTTCCGAAAGCAGCAGCCGCAAAGTTTCCAAAAGAACCACGAAACCGAAAAATGAGCCTTTGAATAAAATTGATCCTGAAATTATAAAATTATTTTCAGTCAGCATAACTGATCTTGCCGACGAAAACGGATGGACCTTCCTCGGTGAACTCGGCAACCTGATGCTTAAGAAAAGACCGGATTTTGATCCGCGTAATTACGGTTTCCCGAAATTATTACCCTTAATCCGAAGCATCAACAAATTTGAGATTGATGAGCGTGATTCCGGCAAAAATAATATTAAACACATTTACATCAGGAAGAAATAACTGCCACATATGAAAACCATCCTAATCACCGGGGCCAATTCCGGCATAGGCAAAGCTACTGCCACTGCAATGGCAAATCTGGGATACCGGGTTATTTTCGTTGCACGAAACCTGCAGAAAGCAGAGGCCACAAAAAAGGAAATCTCAAATGCTTCCGGAAGTTCATCAGTTGATTTTATAATCGCCGACCTGATGTCGTTGAGCCAGGTGCGGAAGTGCGCTGAAACCTTTAGTCAAAAATACAATTCGCTGGATGTATTGATCAATAACGCCGGCGTTTGTCTGCCGGAAAGAAAGATAACCGCCGACGGATTTGAAGAAATGTTCCAGATCAACCATCTTTCCCACTTCCTTTTAACAAACCTGCTGCTGGATGTTTTAAAAAAGAGTGATGAGCCACGCATAATAAATGTCAGCTCAGGCGGGTATAAAAGCGGGAAATTTGATCCCGAAAATCTTCAGAGCGAAAAGAAATTCAGCACATTCGGCACCTATTGCAATACCAAACTGCTGAATATACTTTTTACATTCGAACTTGCTGACAGGCTAAAAGGAACTGGAATTACAGTAAATACATTACATCCTGGAGTAGTTAATACAAATTTTGCCGGTGAATTAAAAGGCATTCTGGGTATTCTGAACCGGATGTTCAAACCGTTTCTGATATCTCCCGAAAAAGGAGCAGCCACCTCCGTTTATCTTGCTTCTTCCAAAGAAGTGAAAAACATTAGCGGGGAGTATTTTGAAAAGTGCAAAGTTGTGAAACCATCTAATAACTTTATCAACGCTGAAAACCAGAAAATTCTGTGGGAGAAGAGTATGGAGTTGACAGGCCTGGCCTGACAAAACCGGAACAGGATTAAGCTGGTGCAGATTTCAGTTTTTATTACTCGAATAAGTATGGGAATCAAATCACTTCTGAGTTTACCGTTTGCCCGTATAATCTCCAACAAGGTCCGGCGCGATGCATCCCGGCCTATAGAGTGCCAGAACCGGATATTTAACAAACTGATTGAAACCGGGAAATCAACTCAGTTCGGGAAATTTTATGATTTTCAAAACATCAGATCTTATGCTGATTTTGCATCAAAAGTGCCCGTTACCGATTACGAAGGATTTAAACCCTGGATAGGCAGGATTGCTGCCGGGGAAAAAGATGTTCTTTGGCCCGGCGTTCCACTTTATTTTGCAAAAACATCAGGAACCACTTCAGGAGTTAAATACATTCCCATCACGAAGGAATCCATTCATAATCATACAGATACAGCACGCAATGCATTGCTGATGTATATTGACGTTACCGGTAAAAGCCGGTTTGCCGATCATAAGATGATTTTCCTGCAGGGAAGTCCGGTACTTGGCAAGTATGGTAAAATAACTTCCGGCAGACTCTCTGGCATCGTGGCGCATCTGGTTCCCGCATACCTTAGTAAAAATCGCCTGCCTTCGTGGGAAACGAATTGCATTGAGGAATGGAAACAAAAGGTGGAGCGGATTGCAGATGAGACCATGATACAAAAAATGTCGCTGATAAGCGGCATACCCTCATGGCTTAGGATGTATTTCGAAGTACTGGTCGAAAGAGCCGGGAAACCGGTTGGCGATATTTTTCCAGATCTTCAGTTACTTGTGTATGGAGGTGTTAACTATGAACCTTACCGCGCCGTTTTTAACAAACTGATAGGCCGCAACATCGACACGCTGGAACTTTTCCCTGCCTCCGAGGGGTTTTTCGCTTTCCAGGATCAGCATCCCGGCGAGGATTTATTGCTCAACATCAATAGCGGTATTTTTTATGAATTTATTCCGCTTTCGCAATTCGGGGAACCAAACCCTGAAAGGATACCCCTGGAACATGTAAAAGCAGGTATCGATTATGCCCTTATAATAACAAGCAATGCCGGATTATATGCCTATTCCATTGGCGACACGGTGAAATTTACCTGCACTCAGCCATACAGGATAAAGGTAAGCGGACGGGTTTCACATTTCATTTCCGCCTTTGGCGAACATGTGATTGCTTCCGAAGTTGAAGAGGCGATGGCCGAAGCGCTCAAAACCAGCATTGCCAGGGTTGCTGAATTCACGGTGGCCCCTTTACTTAATCCCGCAATAGGAAAACCTTGCCATGAATGGCTGATCGAATTCGAAAAGGAGCCGGATGTACCCGAACAGTTTGCACTGGATCTGGATCTTGCCATGCGTAAAAAGAATATCTATTACGACGACCTGATCAAAGGCCATGTGCTGCATCCATTGCGCATTACGCCACTTCCGCGGGGAGCATTTGATAAATATATGAAAAGCAGGGGAATGCTTGGCGGACAGAATAAGATACCCAGGCTGGCTGATAACCGTGCTATTGCCGATTATTTAAAACCGAAGAAGCAGGATCTTCGTTAAGCAGAACTGAACGGAGAAAATTTTCAAACACTTCAATCCCATTATCTATATCCTCAAGGTCAATATATTCATTGATATTGTGAATTGATTTGATCTGCCCCTGCGACATAATCATAGGATTCAACCCATAAACCGGGCAGCTGGCCGTTCTGAAATAGTGGTTATCGCTGGAAGCAGGGAAAAGTATGGGTACTACCTCGGCTGTGCTGAATGTATGTTTAATTGCCTTTTCCAACCCGGAAAAGAAAGGCCCGGGGATGGTTCCTGAATTTTGTTTCTGTTCCAGTATTGTATTTATCTGTAACAAAGAATCATTAAATGTTTTACTTATAAACGCTATCATTTCAGCAGCCGTGGTGCCTGGAAGGAGCCGGCAATCCAGGTATGCAATCGCTTTTTGGCTGTTCTGGTTAGGATTGAGTAAAACACTCCCCAGGTTCGAAAAAGAAATCGTGTTGCAGAGTATGGATTCCAGTTCAGGGTTCTGTTTAACATTACGCTTCAGGTAAGGCCTGAAAATCAACCAGTTGATGTGTGCCATTGCAAATCCATTCAGACCTCCGACTTTTTCACTTGTACTCCGGAACATGAGTTTCGCAGCTTTTGATACCTGGATAGGTTGCCGCGTTTCGAGCAGCCGGTTCAGCCCTTTTATCAGATGCTTGTTGGCATAATCACCCCCGGCTATGGAAGCATGTCCTTCACCTTTCAGTTTGCAACTGATTTCTAACCACAGCATGCTTTTCTCAGCAACCGATATTCCAAAAAAGGTCGTTCCTTGCTTTAAAAAACTTACATCCTCCAACCCACATCCACCTTCACCGATCACTACCGACGGATTGAGTTTAAGGATATGATTTCCGGCAACAAGCGCACTTCCCCGGCCACCGCCAGTTTCTTCACCCGACACACATAATAAAGTTACATTGTATGGCAGATCGCGGTCCTTAGCAATATCTACAAATCGCTCAACAGCGGATAGTTGTATGATTGCCAGGCCTTTATTATCAGTGGATCCCCTACCCCATAATTTACCTTCAGCAATTTCGCCCTTGTAGGCAGGATAAGTCCATCCGGCAGGATCGCCTGCGGGTACAACATCCATATGGTTAAGGAAAATAATGTTGGGCTTGCCTGTTTGGAGCGGATACAGCGACGCTGCAAAATTTGTACAGCCTACGCTGTCAATAAACCGATATACGATTAAACCTTTTTCCCTGCATTGCTGCATAAGGAACTTAGCTGCTTTGGTTTCGTTACCTGTCTCCGATGGGATACGAACATACTCCTGCAACAACATCACCGCCGACGATATATCCGCCGGAGCTAAAAGTGCTGTAGT
>JBBSBT010000322.1:0-4522 GCA_038250985.1 Bacteroidales bacterium | reverse complement strand
TGGCCGGTGCCACCGGACAGGGGAAAACTGTTGGAATAAATGCCATTATCACTTCCCTGCGATATAAAAAGCATCCGTCGGAACTTAAATTTGTAATGGTCGACCCCAAAAAAGTTGAGCTGACCCTGTTCTCGAAAATCGAAAGGCATTACCTGGCAAAACTTCCCGATTCGGAAGAAGCTATCATTACCGATACCAGGAAAGTAGTCAGGACGCTGAATTCGCTGAATATTGAGATGGACAGCCGCTACGATCTGCTGAAAGACGCACAGGTTAGGAACATCAAGGAATACAACACCAAATTTATTGCGCGCAAACTGAATCCGCTTAACGGTCACAAATTTATGCCATATATTGTGGTGGTAATTGATGAGTTTGCCGACCTGATACTCACAGCCGGAAAAGAGGTGGAGCATCCTATCACAAGGCTTGCACAGCTTGCCCGCGCCATTGGGATTCACCTTATCATTGCCACACAGCGTCCGAGCGTTAACATTATTACAGGAACCATCAAAGCCAATTTCCCGGCACGCGTCGCTTTCAGGGTTATTTCCAAAATTGACTCCCGAACCATTCTCGATACCGGTGGCGCCGATCAGCTGATCGGACGTGGTGACCTTTTAATGTCGCAGGGTGGCGATATGATCCGCTTACAGTGTGCCTTTATCGATTTGCATGAAGTAGAGCGTGTAACTGAATTCATAGGTTCACAGCGCGGATATCCTACTGCTTACGCCTTGCCTGAATTTAACGAAGAAGAATCGGAATTACAACAGGATCTGGATCCCGGCGAACGCGATGAACTTTTCGAAGATGCTGCTTTCCTGATCGTATCTACACAGCAAGGTTCTACTTCGCTGTTGCAGCGGAAACTTAAACTTGGATACAACCGGGCCGGGCGAATTATCGACCAACTGGAAGCAGCTGGCATAGTTGGACCGTTCGAAGGAAGTAAGGCCCGCGAAGTAAAAGTTGCCACAGAGTTCGCTTTGGAACAGTTTTTGAAAGACCTTAATAGTAAAAGAACCCATGACGAATTCTAAAATTAATTACTAAATAAATTAGATAATGAAAAAACTTTTAGTATTAGCATTGATTGCCGGAATTACAGTTTCCGCTTTTGCCCAGAATGATAAAAAAGCTACTGCCATCCTTGACAACGTATCACTTAATACCAAAGCATACAAAACAATAAAGATTGATTTTACCTATGCTATGGACAATGAAAAACAAAAAATTCATGATAAGTTCAAAGGCACATTAGTTTCGAAAGGTGATAAATATAAACTTACGGCTGCAGGCCAGGAAGTGATCAGCGATGGTAAAACCGTTTGGACCTACCTGAAAGATGCCAAAGAAGTTCAAATCAACAATGTAGGTGAAGATGAAGATGCATTTACACCGACCAAACTCCTGAGTGGCTATAGTAAAGATTTTAAATCCAAATTCATTAACGAAAAGGGAAATGAACAAAACATAGAGCTTTATCCTCTTAAAAAAGGTAAAACTTTCACAAAAGTGCGTTTGACCATTGATAAAAATAAAAAACAAATCAGCAAAATCGTTATTTACGACCGCAGCGGCAGTACTTTTTCATACATTGTCGATAAATTCATTGCAGACCAGGCTATTGCTGATGCAGTTTTCACTTTCAACAAAGCTGATCATCCCGGGGTTGAAATGAATGATATGAGATAATCTCAGGAACATTTTTCAAAAAAACATATGTGGGAGTCGCGGAGAAACATGTACATGCTTCTTTATCAAAATAATACAATGCTATCTTATTGAAAAAATGCAAGGATGATTTATCGAGAGAGAAAAAGCTTGCACTTGCTATTTCGGTGCGCTGCACCTTAACAGGGCCCATTGATAATTTTCTATAAATATTTAGGTGCGCTGCACCTAACACACAGCCACAGAGTGGCAAAATATTTGTAGTTATAATCAAGCCACATTAAACACAAGGTGCAGAGCACCGAAATATAAAATTGAAATAGAATAGCTGAGTTTTTGAGCACACCCTATTTATAATGGGCGAATAGTCGTTACTGATTATTCGCCCGTTTTATTTTTAAGATCAATTCCCCGATTTCAACATAGCTTCTGATCGGATTTATACTTAATGCCAACGCCTGTTTTATAAATCCATTTTCCCTGTTTTCCTTTTTATAATATCCCTGTCGATCTGACGCATCAATTTACTTCCTATGCTTTTAAAGCCGGGTGTTCCATCGGCCATCTGGAATTCAATAGTATCGTAGAGTTCCTGCAGTATGTCGGGTTCGCTTGCCGAAAGCCTGTACAATATCTGTATACAATACATTTTTACAGCTACACTTTCGGTTGAAGAAAGCAACCATTCGAAAGCAATCTTCATCAGTTCACCATCTGATCCTTTGGGAAACGGCGACCTGGCAATCATACGCAAAGCATGACGTTTAAGCCCGTCATGATTGAATCCGGGAAGACGGTTTAATAAAGCAAGGAGAAAAGGCTCCACCCATTCAGGTTTATTTTCTGAAGCAGTATCTATAATCCAGGCAGCTCGCCGCGACACAGGCTCTTCGGCGGCGAGATATATTTCCCATAGCTCATATATTAACTCCGGGCGTTTGGACACTATATCGGCCACGAAATCGGTATAGGAACGTGAATTCCCTTTAAGCAGTAATTCCCTCAAATCATGTTGTTGCCGTGCCATTTTAAAATGCGGGTATTTAATGTTATCCTTCTCTGAAACATTTTTTGCAAAGCCAAGTTATCATAAATATCTTTAATTTAGAAGGTAGTCTTGTTTTTTTTAATCAATTTTGCAGCCCACAACGCTTATTATGAAAAAACGAATTTCCGTTTTCCTGCTGTACATTGTTTACTGGTATCTTCTTTTTGTTCTGGCGAGGATCGCTTTCCTCATAACTTATCTGGATAAAACGCTGTATTTATCTTTTTCAGAAACATTAAATACATTTATTTACGGATTCAGACTCGATCTAGCTATAGCATCCTATATTGTATTGTTACCATCGTTACTATTGGCTTTCAGTTCATTTTCCGATGGTAAATTCATAAAATACTTCTATAATGCATACACGCTTATAGCTTTACTTTTCAGCTCACTAATCATACTGGGCGATCTTTTCATGTACAGGCACTGGGGATTCAGGCTGGATGCCACCCCGCTTTTTTATATGACCAACCTGAAAGCAATGACTGCCAGCGTAAGCACCTTCACTGTAATCGGGGGAATACTGGGCGTTCTGTTGATCACAGGCATTTTGTTTTTCATATATTATAAACTATTTGTACCGCTACTTGGTGCTTTCAAGAAAAGCAATAAAGCATTTATCATTTTATTTCCGGCCACGCTATTGCTGGTAATATTGATGAGAGGGGGCATTGGAATTGCAAGTCTTTCAACAAGTTCGGCCTATTTTTCAAAACACCAGTTTGCCAATCATGCTGCAATCAATCCCATCTGGAATGTAGGGTTTTCGATTTCAGAATCCGGTGATCTGCAAAATAAATACTCCTATTACAGCAATGAGGAAATGCAGAAAATACTGGCTCCTCTTCAAACACCCAATATCAGATCGGTAAACCTGCTCCGCAACAATCGTCCGAATATCATACTTTTTATTACCGAAAGTCTGACTGCCAAGGCGCTGGAGGCTACCGGCGGAAGACCCGGAATTATGCCCCGGTTAAACCAACTGGTAAAAGAAGGCGTATTATTCGACCAGGTGTATGCAGCTTCCGACCGCACGGATAAAGGAATGGCAGCCGTGCTGGCCGGTTATCCTTCCCTTCCGGGATCGAGTCCGTTGAAATACCAGAAACTGACTCAGAAACTGGCTTTTATTCCTCAGAAGCTAAATGCCGAAGGTTACCGCAGCGAATTTTATTACGGAGGCACATTGGAATTTGCTAATTACCAGGCATTCCTTGTACAAGCCGGCTATGATAAAATGGTTTCGGATAAGGACTTCTCTGCCGCCGACCTGAAATCAAAATGGGGTGCCTTTGATCACGTTGTTTTTAACCGCTGCCTGGCTGATTCGCCTGACAGTGATACCCGATTTTTTAAAACAATACTTACGCTTACCAGTCATGAACCTTTTGAAACTCCGGTTCCAACCGTATTTAAAGGAGATGATGATGATACCAGGTACCTTAATTCATTGCACTATACGGATTCTGCATTCGGTGATTTTATTAAAGAGGCAAAAACCCGGAAATGGTGGGACAATACACTTGTTATCATAATTGCGGATCATGGCAGCAGCAGACCGGGTAATTCTGAAACATGGGAAAAGGACAAATACCATATTCCGATGATCTGGCTTGGCGGAGCTTTAAATGTGAGGGATACAGTTATCAGTAATATGGCTTGCCAGACTGATCTGGCTGCAACATTGCTTTCACAGCTTGATATTAAATGTGATGATTTTAAATTCAGCAAAAATATATTAACAACAGGATACATCCCTTATACATTTTTCACATTTACAGGCGGATTCGG
>JBBSBT010000321.1:0-4534 GCA_038250985.1 Bacteroidales bacterium | reverse complement strand
CTTTGCCATTCTTGCCCACGACCTCCGTAGTCCTTTCAATACATTACTGGGTTTTACCCAAATTATGGTCGAGGACTTGTCAGAATTGAAACACGAAGAGATTGTGAAGATGGCTAAGGCAATGAGAACCTCTGCCACCGGTCTATACAGCCTGCTCGAAAACCTATTGGTTTGGTCGGGTTCCCAAAGTGGTACTACTAGTTTTGTTCCGGTTCAATTTTCATTGAAAGACGTTTTTCAGGAAAACCTGAATCTTTTGCAGGAAACATCTCATGCCAAAAGAATAGATATTTCCGTAGATATTCCTGAAGATATAATGGTTTATGCCGATGTAAATATGATTGGTTCAACCATTCGCAACCTGGTTTCCAATGCCGTGAAATTTACACCCCAAAACGGAGAAATCAGCATAACAGCCAAGTCAATACCTGGGAAGCTGATTGAAATTTCCATTAAGGATTCAGGAATGGGAATGAGCGAAGAAATGCGGAGTAAGCTTTTTCAGTTAAATGAAAACATTGGTCGCAATGGCACGGATGGAGAACCTTCATCAGGACTTGGATTAATCCTCTGCAAAGATTTTATTGAAAAAAATGGAGGTAAAATTTGGGCGAAAAGTGTGGAAAATGAAGGTTCAATATTTTATTTCACACTTCCCCCAAGCATGGAAGTAAATTCGAAAACCACGCTTCCTTACCCGCCTGGTAATACCACTGAGAATGGTTCTCCTGAAAAGCTAAAAATACTCATTGTCGACGACGATGAAGCATCAGAGATGCTGATTTCGATAGCGCTTAAAATATTCTGTAAGGAAATTATAAAAGCAAGAACCGGCATTGAAGCTGTGGAAGCATGCCGCAAACACCCTGACATTGATTTGATTTTGATGGATTTCAAAATGCCTTTGATGAATGGGCTCGAAGCTACGCAGTTGATCCGGCAGTTTAATACTGACGTAATAATTATTACGCAAACTGCATACGAAACATCCAGCGACTACCATATGGCCCTGGCGGCAGGCTCTAACGATTATATTCTAAAGCCGTTTAACCTGGATTCACTCAGAAAGATGATAAGAAAGTATTTCAAAATCTAAAAATTAAAAATATTCCGGAATAATACATTACAACAGCATCCTGAAAAAATAGTAGTGCAAGGGACTATTGCGGAGAAAAAGGATTACTGAATGATGTTATTGTTGCAATTTAGAAAACTACGTGAAAGGAATTGCGTGGCAGCGTAGCCTGGAAATATAGTATCTTTAATGCAATCTAAAAAAAGACGCAATGAAAGCAATTCATATTACAAAATCCGGTGGACCGGAAGTATTACAATTACAGGAAACCCCAAAACCAAAACCGGGGAAAAACCAGGTTTTAATCAAAGTGAAAGCTGCGGGAGTAAATCGCAGCGACGTGATCACCCGTCAAAATACGGACACCTACGGCAAAGGATCTAAGGAAACCTTGATTCCCGGTTTGGAAGTTTCAGGGGAAATAACAGAAACCGGCGAAAATGTTAAAGATAAAAAAATTGGCGATAAAGTTTGCGCACTTATCGCAAGCGGCGGCTATGCCGAATATGTTGTGGTGGATAGTTCTCACTGTCTACCCGTACCGGAAGGAATCAGTTTAACAGACGCTGCTGCAATTCCGGAAACTGTTTTTACGGTTTGGTTCAACGTATTCCATTTGGGGAAACTTCAGCCCGGGGAGAAATTATTGATACACGGCGGCACGAGTGGCATTGGTACCATGGGTTTACAAATGGCTAAAGCCTGGGGCTGCAAAATTTACACAACCGCCGGAAGTGATAAAAAGATCGATTTTTTAAATAAAATGAATCTCGGTACGGCAATCAACTACCAAAAAGAAGCTTACGAAGAAGTATTTAAAGAGGAGAAAATAGATGTTATCTTAGATATGGTCGGTGGAGATTATACGCAAAAGAATCTCGAAATCCTGAATGAAAAAGGTCGTCTGATTTATATCAACGGAATGAAGAGTGCTGATGTCAATATTAATCTGCGCACCATTATGAGTAAGAATCTCATCCTGACAGGAAGTTTTCTAAAGCCCCAATCTGCCGAAGTAAAAACCCGGATTGCGAAAGACGTGGAAAAAAATATCTGGCCCCTATTCCAATCTAAACAAATTCATCCTGTTATTTACAAAACATTCCCGCTGCCAGAGGCGGAAGCAGCACATCGGCTTATGGAAAGCGGCGATCACATTGGGAAAATTTTATTGACCATGGATTAATGTGATGGGCAAGGGATATCTGAACTATGATTTATTTGATTATTGTGACTGTCATGAAAAATAAATAGACTATGATATAACCTGAATATAAATACTCAGAACTGACAGGTAAAATAACGGGATGTGCAATGACCGTGCATTAAACGCTTGGTAATGCCCGCCTGACCCGTCGGGCAGGGTTTCCAGGAAGTAATTTACCAGAGGACATTGGAAATCGAAATGCAGCTTGCAGGAATTGAGTTCATTCGTGAATTTGGAATGCAGGTTTTTTACCGAAATCATCAAATTGGAGCCAAAAAGGTTGATTTTTTCGTTGAAGAGAAAGTAAGTGTTGAGCTAAAAGCTTTGATACATACAGAACCTGTACATTTAGCCCAGGCCATAAATAACCTGGAAGCATACAATCCCGAAATCGGATTGTTGATTAATTTTGGAAATGTAAAACTTGAGTTTCACCGGCTGGAAAATAAAAAGTACAAGGCTGAACGGTGATTCAAGTGAAAAATATCTGAACGGTGATTCAGATGATTCAAAAGATAAGCATGAAAAGATGATTCATGAATATCAAAATAATCATAGCAATCATAGTTCAGACAACATTAGCTGGAATCTTATCTTTATTAGTTGCCATAATAAGTAAATTCAAAGGTTTTTGTCTTCAATTATATGCTGTTTTTGTCACGATTTTCAAGATGAATTTTTGCATCCTTGGGCGTACCCAGCAGAATTGCGATCCATTTTGTTTTTTCATTTTGTTCCAGCACTATTTTCAGAGTTATGGTAAGTGGCACCGAAAGGAACATCCCGACTATTCCAAATATAAATCCCCAAAAAACAAGTGACAGGAACACTACAAGGGTCGACAGCCCTAAACCCTTGCCCATGATTTTGGGTTCAATAAAATTGCCAAGAACACTATGCACAGCCGCAAAAGATACCAATACCCATATAGCGCCTCCCATACCCACTTGCACCAAAGCCAGGAAGAAAGCAGGGATAAGAGCAATTAAAGATCCTATATTGGGGATGTAATTCAAAAGGCATGCTATAAGTGCCCAAAGAATAGCATAATCAAGCCCGATTATTGACAATGAGATGTAAATAAATACGCCGACCCCAAGACTGATATATGTTTTAATTACAAGGTAGTGACGGATGCTTTGAATTATAGTTGTGAGATAATCCATTGATTCGGCAGGTCCTTTAAATATTGTTCTCAGTTTATCAGGAATGCTGCTAAGTTCCATCAGCATGAACAGTATGGTGAGAAAAACCAGGAAAGTGTTTCCCATCATATTAACAACTTGATTTACCATGCCGGATGTAATACTAAGGATACGCGATGTTTCGAACAGGTTGGCAAATTGATCGTGCGTAACCATAATGCCTAGGTTATTCAGATTCTGAATAAATGTGTCGGTTATCGCTTTCAGGCTGGCCTCATACGCTGGGACGTTTGAAGAAAAAGAAGCTACTGAACCTCCTATAAGGGTTCCAAATCCCATAAACAATGAAAGCATTCCGATCAGCACAATAAAAATGGCCAATCCTTTCGGGACTTTCTTTTTTTCGAGCCAGTAGATGGGCTGTGCACATATAATACTGATAAACAAGGCAATCAGAAACGGTATGAGAATAGCTTTTGCGAAAATCATACCTGCAATAATAATAATGAATGCTGCAATCTTCAGCACTGTCGAAGAAGATTCTTCAGGTAACTCTTTAGTCATGGTTTAATGCTTTTTATGTACGAAAGTTCAGGTACTTTATCAAACCCAAAGTTACGAATAGTTATTTCCAAAATACACGGTTTTAGATTTGGCAAAACAAGATTTTTAAACAGATGGCTAGAGTCTGCTTCAGGATTTCGATAAACCCTGGCTGGAGCGCGTCTCCCGATGCGTGACGGCACAAATTTGTAGCTTATACTTAAAGAAGAAGTCAGCACTTAAATAAAAACCGTAACTTCAATACCGATGAAAGACAAGTAATAGATATTCGAAAGCGATGAAGTCTGTTTTGTTACATTCACAATTGGGAATGGATTTAAGTGTTTGGTAAATGAAGAGAGATTATATTGTCACGCGTCGGGAGAGCCGCGCCAGCAAAGAAATTGTTTACTGGAAATTTTAGTTCAAAAGTACATTGTGTCCTTTGCGCCTTCTTTGTGAGCTTTGTGGTTAAAACTCTGTAATACAATATAATAAAATCATTCTGTGTGTATTTTTATTTGCCTGATAAGAAATGTAAATCCCCCCAATCGTTCCCGATAG
>JBBSBT010000320.1:0-4543 GCA_038250985.1 Bacteroidales bacterium | reverse complement strand
GATAAAGACCTGAATTTCTTCTTCCTCGAAATGAATACCCGCATACAGGTCGAACACCCGGTTACCGAGCTTACAACAGGGATTGATATCGTTGAGGAACAGTTATATATTGCTTCCGGCGAAAAACTCAGGTTAAATCAAAAAGACCTTTTTCAGAGCGATCATGCCATCGAATGCCGTATTTATGCCGAAGACCCCTCGAATAATTTTTTACCTTCTCCGGGTAACCTGTCTCTTTACCAAAAGCCTGCGGGCGATTTCATCCGGGTTGATGATGCCATGAACGAACCCTTCCAGGTGAGCAGTTTTTTTGATCCCATGATTGCCAAGCTCATAACATATGGGAAAAACCGGGAAGAAGCGAGGATTCACATGTTAGATGCCTTACAGAATTACGGTATTCACGGAATAAAAAACAACATCAGTTACCTTTATTCCATCCTGCGAAATGATGATTTTATAAACAACACAATTTCAACCCGGTTCTGCACTGAGCATACTGAATCCTTGTTTGATACTATTGAAATTGACCGAAAAAAAATACCGGTATGTTTGCCACTTGCCGTTGCGATGGTAAGTAAACCCGGTATTCCACTAAAACCAGTTCATTCTAATATGGAAACTGAAAGCATCTGGAAACAGCTTGGGTACTGGCGGATCCTTATGCAGCCGGAACTGGAATTGGATGGCAAGACCTATCATTGCCGGATCACGCAGTTTACTGAAAATGAATTTTCAGCCCAATTTGAAGGAAAAAAAATTCATGTCCGATATAATGAAACACCGCTTAGCCGGCAAATAGAAATCCAGCTTGATGGTGAGCCTTTCACGGCATTTGTTTCTCATCCTGAACCCGGGAAAGTGCAGGTAAGTTACAACACCCATACGTTTGAAGTAACCCGTAAAGATATACTTCCGGCCCAGACCGACTTTACTATTGAAACAGCCACCATAGGTGAAGGCGGCAGCAATATAACTTCGCCCATGCCTGGGAAAGTTATTAAAGTTGTGGTGAAACAGGGCGATACGGTTGCAAAAGGGGATCTTCTGTTGGTGGTGGAAGCCATGAAAATGGAAAACAATATCCTCAGCCCGGCGGATGCAGTTGTCGACAGGATCAGTGTTGAGGCCGGCGACCTGGTCGACAGCACATCCACACTGGTTTATTTATCGCCTCCGGCGGGGAAACAGGATGCGCTTTAATTTGTTGTTTATGCATAAGATAAGTTAAAAGGAAAAAGTAAAATAGAAAACAGGACGCATATATATTGGAAGAGCATTTGAGCAATGAAATGGTATTAACGACTATTTAGCACGATAATATCTATTAAAACAGAATACGCATCATGAAAGAAAATTCAAGGATAGAGGCATTCAGCGACGGGGTTTTTGCCATTGCAATTACTTTGCTGATTCTTGAGTTAAAAGTTCCTCCTCACGAATCCGTACATTCCGTAAATGATTTATGGAATGCCCTGGTTCAGCTCTGGCCCTCGTATTTCGCATTTCTGCTTAGCTTCGGAATTATACTTGTTTCATGGGTGAATCACCATTATTTGTTCAATGTGCTTGATAAGTCGTCGCGTCCGTTTTTGTATGCCAACGGATTTTTATTGCTGACCATTACCTTTATGCCTTTCCCCACAGCCTTACTGGCCGAATATATCGGGACCGATTATGTAAAACCGGCTGTTGCTTTTTACTGTTTTGGCGGAGTAGTTAATTCAATAGGCTGGAACCTGTTATTGTATACCGTTTATAAGCCTAAATTGCTTTTACATTCAAATGTGAGTGTTGATCATATTGACGCTATACGTCGCTCCACCCAACTGGGTTTTATAGTGTATGTAGCTGCAACTGTCACTGCTTTTTGGTTCCCGATAGTTGCTTTAATCGCAAACCTGCTCCTCTGGATTGTCTGGATAACCTTATCCATCACCGAAAAAGAAGACTGAAATGCGCCCCATATTTACTTTAACTCCACCACGCCCACTGTTTATACATATCCACCTGAATAACCACCATTAAACACTCATCACCCATGGATTTCAAATTAACCGAAGAACAACAAAACATCCGTAAAGCTGTCCGCGATTTTGCTGAACGCGAGATTAAACCCATTGCACGTGAACTTGATGAAGAAGGTCGCTTTTCGCCTGAAATAACACTGAGCATGGGGCGACTCGGGTTATTTGGTTTAAGCATACCTGCAGATTATGGCGGGTTTGGGATGGACACTTTATCGTATATCATTGCGGTTGAAGAGCTTGCCCGGGTGGATGGGTCGCAGGCTGCCACCATCGCCGCACATAATTCACTGGGTATCGGACCTTTGTTTTATTATGGCACTGAAAAACAGAAGCAGAAATATATTCCTCAGCTATGTACGGGCGAGGCATTGTGGGCTTTTGGCCTCACCGAGCCTGATGCCGGAAGCGATTCCCGTGGCACGCGCACCAGGGCTTATGTTGATAACGGGGAATGGGTGATCACAGGTTCAAAGATATTTATTACCAACGGAGCCTCTGATATTTCGGCAGGTGCTACCGTTCAGGCTGTTACCGGCGAAACAGACGGAAAGAAAGAATTTACGACTATCATCGTGGAAAAAGATACTCCCGGTTTTACCCGGCGTGCCATGCATGGGAAAATGATGTGGCGTGCTAGTGATACGGCCGAGCTTTTCTTCGACGAATGCCGCGTGCCTTACGAAAATGTGCTTGGTAAAGTAGGTGATGGTTCACGGATTATGCTTAGTACCCTCGACAACGGTCGTTTGTCCATTGCAGCCATGGGCCTGGGCTGTGCACAGGGCGCCTTCGAAATGGCGCTTAGTTATGCCCAGGAACGCAAACAATTCGGGCAACCTATTTCAAAGTTCCAGGCCATAAGTTTTAAACTGGCCGATATGGCTACTAAAATTGAACTTGCCCGCACTTTGCTTTACAAGGCATGTTGGCTCAAAGACAACCATCAGCCTTTTGCCAAAGAAGCGGCTATGTCGAAACTCTATTGTTCCGAAATTGCCAAAGAGGTAACCGACGAAGCCGTGCAGATCCATGGCGGTTACGGCCTGATGAAAGATTATCCCATCGAACGTTTTTACCGCGACCAGCGTTTGCTGCAAATCGGTGAAGGAACATCGGAAATACAGAGGATGGTGATTTCGAGGTATATCGGTTGTTAGGATTATTATGGACAAGGGGACTTGGAGAAATGGGGACAGGGGGATGGAAAGAGATTAGGACAAGGGGACAGGGGGAAATGGGGACAGGGGGACTGCATGTATAGAAGATTCTTAACTATGTTGGCCTGGACACGGAGACATGGGGACATGGAGACACGGAAAATTGGAGACAAGGAGAAAAAAAAATAAGAGATTTTTTGAGAATAATCATGATAAGTTAAAATAAGGAAGCTATGAAAATAGAAAGTTATAGAGATTTGCGCGTATATCAGGCAGCAATTAAGGCGGCAATGAGGATTTTTGAGATAACCAAGAAATTCCCTCCTGAGGAAAAATATTCAATGACTGATCAAATCAGAAGATCATCCAGAAGTGTTTGCACAAATATTGGTGAAGCATGGAGACGGCGGAGATACAAAGCTGCTTTTATTGCTAAACTCAACGATTCTGAAACCGAAGCTACTGAAACGCAGGTGTGGCTAGAACTGGCTCTATTATCTGGATATATCTCAGAAGAAATTTTTAATGAATTGTTTGCCGATTACGAGTCAATAACGGCACAATTAGTGGTTATGATTAATCAACCTGAAAAATGGATAATTAAACCTAAAGGGTAAATTTTACGAGTTTTAGAATTTCCCCTTGTCCCCATTTCTCCTTGTCCCCATGTCTTATGATAAGAGCAGACCACATCCACATCACCGAAACTCCCCGCGATGCCATGCAAGCCTGGCCGGTTACTATCCCGTCATTGGTAAAAGCAAAGTATATCGATGCTTTGTTGAAAGTGGGCTTCGAAACGGTTGATGCCGGAAGTTTTGTTTCACCCAAAGCAGTGCCGCAAATGGCGGATACCACGGATGTGCTCAAACTGCTTGATACAGATAATACCAGTTCAAAACTAATGGTGATTGTAGGGAATACAAGGGGTGGTCTTGCAGCAGCATCGGAATCCAAAGTACGAATCATGGGTTTTCCGTATTCTGTTTCCAGTACTTTCCTGAAACGGAATCTCAACACCAGTCCCGAAAAAGCCTGGCAAACGATCATGGACATCAAAAGCACCTGTGAACAATCAATGAAGGAATTAAGAGTTTATGTAACGTTGGCTTTTGGCAATCCATACGGTGATAAGTGGAATGATGAGATTGTTGCAAGGGAAGTTGAAAAACTCTATGCAGGCGGTATCCGCGACCTGGTATTTTCGGATACCACCGGCGAGGGAGTCCCTGAAGATATCGAAAGGCTTTGTTCCGAAATGATCCGTTCATTTCCTGACGTTAAGCTGGGAATACATCTTCACACCAAACCGGAAGATTGGCGTGATAAAGTGGAAGCTGCCTGGAGAGGAGGAGT
>JBBSBT010000319.1:0-4549 GCA_038250985.1 Bacteroidales bacterium | reverse complement strand
GGTTCAATGCTGCGCGTTCAAGGTTCAATACGCTACGCGCGTTTCAGTCCCGATAGCTATCGGGATTCAATGTTTCAGGGTTTCAAACCCCTCCTAAATCCTCCCAAACCTCATCCGCCCTTCGGGCACCTTCTCCAAGGAGAAGGAAAGCGGACTTTTTATTTGCTTGGGGAGGACTTAAGAGGTTCGAGTCTTATAAGCATCAGGGAAATGTATTGTTTTAATCAATTATCTATTTGCAAAACTTTGTGTACTATGTGCCTATGTGGTTCAAAATTTTCAGAGTTTAAAGTTTTAAATGTTCTGGATTTAAAGGTTCAAATGCCTGCGGCGTTTAAGGTTCAAAGTTTAAGAGTTACAGGGTTTCAATGTTACAGGGTTACAGGGTTACAGGCCGCTGAGCGGTACCGATAGCTATCGGTACGAAGCGCGGGGTTACAACGATACAGTGTTAACTCTTTAAACATTTCAAACCATTCAAACTCTTTAAACATTTCAAACCATTCAAACCCTTCAAACAGTTCAAACCATTAACTATTTATCTTTTAACTATTAACTTTACTCTCCAGAGTCAAAGCAGACTTCAAAATAACCTCCGCATGCCCGGCCACGCTTCCCGATGACAAAGATACCTTTACCATTTTACGAACAGGGCGGCGGGAAAGGGAATTTTCGTAAAGTTTATCGTAATAGGCCAGGGTTAGATCCGCAACCTTTTCGAAATCATCATTTTGCAGTGCCAGCAACGCTTCGCGCGATTGATAGGAGCCCATGTACTGACCGAGATGTTCCAGCACGGATTGAAGTTCCGGTTTCGCAAAACAGGCATATTCGTCAACAAGCCTTTGTATGCGGTCAGCTTTGGGCACATCTATAAAGAAAAGCAGCCCGTTTAGCATCGCAGCCCTGAATGTATCCGGCAGATAGACACTTCCAATACTCATGCTTTCATGCTCCAGCCAGAGTGGTTTCAAGGGTTCTAGTTCAGCCCATTGGGAGTACAAATCATTTTCGAATTGCTCGGTAGTGGGCTGGGCATCCTGGCCCAGGTGTCCGAAATTAGATCCTTTATGACAGGCAAGTGCCTCCAGGTCGATAACCTGGTGACCCAAATCCCCGATTTCTTTCAGAATAGCGGTCTTACCTGATCCGGTATAACCACCGATCATAAATACAGGTCTTCCGGATGAAAACTGTTTTCTGATATATCCACGATAGGCCTTGTATCCGCCTTCGAGTACAAAAACCGTGTATCCTGCTTCAGCAAAAAATGCCGCAATCTTGGCACTTCTCATGCCACCACGCCAGCAATGCAGCAGCATTTGCTTTTCGGGGGCCACGTCTCTTATCGCATTGAGATAATAATCCGTTTTTTCGCCGGCAATAGTTTGACCCAATTCAATAGCCGGCTCCTTGCCGATTTTCACATAGGTGGTTCCAACCCTGGCACGTTCGTCGTTGTCGAACAAAGGTATATTATAAGCTCCCGGAATATGGCCTTGCAGAAATTCGCCGGGTGAGCGCACATCAATAACCGGAAGACGGAGCGCCAGGAGAAGAAATTGATCGGGAGTAAGGATTTCGGGAGCCAAAGTTATTTATGATTTGCGAGTGACGATTTACAATGTACGAATGATGATTTGCGAGTGATGATTTATGAATGAGGTAATTGAGATTTAGAATTTTAGAATGGGGCTTAAAGGCCTGAAATGTTTATGGGTACTTTATTTTCACTTGAGATTTTATCAAGCCGGTTTGCAATTTCCATTGCTTCACTTATTATCGATTCAGGGTAGCCATTAAGTTTCAGTATTTTGATAGCATTTCTGTGTTTAAGTTTGCCTTGCTTCAGCTTAAAATCGAAATCAACTGTATTGTTATCAACCTGTTCACTAAAATGATACAAATCAAATTCATTATCAAGCAGATCCGTCAATTCGATATCATGAGTTGAAACAAAAACTATATTGTGTTTATTATTCAACGCAGATAAGACTGATTTCCCGGCTGATATACGCTCAATGGTATTAGTTCCTTTAAAAATTTCATCAAGTAAAAAGAGGTTAAAATTATTTGCTTCCCTTTCGTCAATCATATTTTTTATAGTTAATACTTCCTCGAAATAATAACTTTTATCATTCATCAGATCATCACTAATCCTGATGGCTGAATATAATTTCAGTAATGGAAGCCTGAAAGAACTGGCAAAACATGTATTTATAGTTAAGGCCGAGAGGGCATTTATTCCGATAGCTCTGATAAAAGTGGTTTTGCCCGACATGTTTGAGCCGGTTAGCAATATCGATTTATTTTCAGTCCGGATTGTATTCGAAATGCAGCCAGGCACTAAAGGGTGATATATATCCTGGCCTCCGAATGATTTGTCGGAGATGTTAAACTCCGGACAACAATAGGAGCCAAGACTTTGCCTGAGAGAAATAATTGAAATCAGGGAATCAATGTAACCAACAAATGAGAACACCTTTTCAATTTCTTTACGTTTTGTTTCCAATTGTTTTAAAACACCGAATAAAAGCAATGGTTCCAATAAAAATAACGTTTTAACAAACTCAAGCATGGCCCAAAAAACAATTTCCCAATCACTTTCAAGTTTTGCTTCCAGTTTAAAAAAGATCATCCTGTTCCTTACCTTATCAATTGTCTTGATTGAATCCGGTATATCACTATAAATAGTTTTGAAGAGATTATTTTTAACTAATTCTTTTGCAACTCCGTTCAATTTGAGCAACTGAGGAATCGAACCCAGATACTCATAGAGGTTTCGTTTGTTCCAATAATGAAAACCAACATTGATGAGGAAGATGCCAATCAATACTAGTATAAAGAGTGTATTAACAGCAATTAATAAACAGGTTGTCAGACTGATAAAAGTCATAAGCCGGGTGATGAAAAACCATTTCGGAGGCTTAATATGCTCATCCTGGAATAACGAAGAAATGAAATAGGTATCGACCTGAGCCAGTTTGTTTAAATGATATTGCAGATCAATTCGGAGAGCAGGATTCTTTTCCAGTTCCTTTATAAGGTTTTCCTGGATTCTAAACTTTTCACTACTATTCTCAATGGTTCTGAGTGTATTGTAATAATATTGTTGCCCGACTTTTGATGTAGTCCGGTCCGTAAACATAAAGAATTCCTGAAAATCAAGGTCATTGCATGTTTTATCAGATAAAACCTGAAACAGCCCGGATTTATCTTTTTTCCGAAAATACCTTTCAATCAGATCGAAATTAAAAGTCTCATCTTTTACCTTTCCGAATGATTCATTTAGATTGTCTTTTATTTTCTTTTTTCGATTAAACATCTGAATTTGTTTTGTCCCGATATATTTATCAATCTTATAGCTTACAACACCTCCACCGTTACCGTTTCATCAATATAAACAAGTAGTTTTATCAGATTAATATAGCCCATTTGCTCAAGGAGTTTGCCATAATTATCCAGCTGCTTACGGTGTTTTGGATCGGGCAGACCGGTTTTAAATTCCATAATTACAGTTTTAGTTTCGGAAAAGATTACACGATCGGGGCGGAAAACATCACCTTCCGGTGTCAGGATTCCGGCTTCCGGCTTAAGCTGCACATTTTCAGTGAAATATTCTTTCAATGATTCATGATCCACAGTTGAAGTTACTCTTTCCTGTAACAATTTCGTTTCTTCCTCCGACAGAAAGTTTGCGGCAGCCTGTGCGCTTACAACAGTTAAAATATCTTCCCTTGTTTTTATGGATGCCAGTGTATCGTGGATAAGCGTTCCCCATGCCTGTTTGTTTTTGGATTGATCGGTACTCCAGTAAACCGGCGCACGCCGTGCAATTTTTATACGGCCCTGCCAGGGAGATGAAATCATTCCGGAAAGCATGCCGGCTTCGGGCAGGGAATTTTGAGTTTTCGTTACCGGCTCATCTGTTCCTTTTGAAAATATATTTCCGGCTTGAACCCATTCATCACTCTTACTTTCAATATATCGAGTCAATAAATTTGGCAGGTTATTGGGATCCCCTTTGCCGGGTTCGCGGGTAAGTATATACAGTCGCTCAGCCGGGCGCGTGAAGGCAACATAAACCAGGTTGATCATATCCAGCAGGGAACTGTTTCGTTCTTTTTGGTATTGCTCTGTATAGCCGACCTCTTCCATCCCGACGCCGGTCTGCAGCAGCGCAACCGGAAGCCCGGGAACAACATCCCCGGCAAGGTCAACCCATAACTGGTCGAAAGTAGTTTTAAGCCTTTCCGTTGCCATTGGCCAGATAACAACGGGAAACTCGAGGCCTTTTGCCTTATGGATGGTCATGATGCGGATGGCATCAATTCCTTCGGGTACCACAACCGAAAGTTTCCCTTTCTTCTCATCCCAGGCTTCGAGCAGGTCGGCAAGGTGTGTTCCTTGCCGGGATGAAACCTTATTTACAAAATCCAGGAAAAACTGAAGATAAATATCATACTTCCAAGCATTTAATCCGAAAATCCTGATGATCTCTTCGCAAAGATCATACAAGGGCAATCCACGTAATGATTTGATATTAAAT
>JBBSBT010000318.1:0-4558 GCA_038250985.1 Bacteroidales bacterium | reverse complement strand
TTCTATCCGTAAAATCCATAATTGTGCACGAAAAATAAAGAATTATTTTTCCGCATCTAAAAAATATAAATTTGCAAACATGCATGTTAATTTATTCATCCGAAAATTCCGTATTTTAAGTTTGCTTATAAATATTCATAATTAATTGATCCTGATCAACCACCTCAGGAGTACTGAATTTTCTTCTATAATGCATGTAAAATACGGAGAGCGCAAAATCTTTTTCGCTCAGGTTATGCATTTCAGCTTTTCTGCGGAAGCTAAATTATGTCTTGTAAATGCTGAATTGAATTTATGATGTAACAGGATAAAAGTATATATTATTTAAAATATGTTATTAAAAAAAGGGGGTTAGTAAAAATAAATGATAAAAAACAGTTAAAGAAGTGAAAAAATAGAGACGTATCTGAAAAAATATTATTTTTGCATCAAATTATTAAAATCTGATTTTATATGGCAACGTTAAGATTTAAAGCATTAGAAGATGCGCTGACAAGGAAACCGGTTAAGGTAACACCTCCCGGGGATAAAATTTCCGATTATTTCGGGGTAAATGTTTTCGACAGGAACAAGATGGAAAAATATCTTCCCAAGGAAGCGAACAAAGCTGTAATAGATGCCGTAGACCTCGGCAAGCGCATCGATATGAGATTAGCTGACCAGATAGCCATGGGCATGAAAAGCTGGGCGATGAGCCTGGGCGCTACTCATTATACACACTGGTTTCAGCCACTCACTGAAAGTACCGCCGAAAAACACGACACATTCACTGTGCCCACTGTCCGGGGTAATGCCATAGAAGTATTCTCCGGTGAATTGCTGGTTCAGCAGGAGCCTGATGCTTCGAGTTTCCCAAGTGGTGGTATTCGCAATACTTTCGAAGCCCGCGGATATACCGCATGGGATCCGTCATCGCCGGCGTTTGTGATGGACGATACACTGATTATCCCGACTATTTTTATTTCCTATACGGGCGAAGCATTGGATTATAAAACGCCTCTGTTAAAAGCACTTAATTTCCTCGACAAAGCCGCTGTGGAAGTATGTCAGTATTTTGACAAGGATGTTTCGCGAGTGAACAGTAACCTGGGATGGGAGCAGGAGTATTTCCTGGTTGACGAAGCCATTTACAATGCAAGGCCTGACCTAGTGTTAACAGAGCGCACACTTCTGGGGCATGCTTCGGCCAAAAACCAGCAATTGGAGGATCAGTATTTCGGACAGATTCCCGGCCGTGTTCTTGCTTTTATGAAAGATCTTGAATTCGAAGCTTATAAACTGGGGATTCCTGTTAAAACACGTCATAATGAAGTAGCACCTAACCAATATGAATTAGCTCCTATTTTTGAGGAAACCAACCTGGCTAATGATCATAACCTGCTTATAATGATGCTTATGCGAAAGGTTGCCAGCCGCCATGATTTTAAAGTAATTTTGCACGAGAAGCCTTTTGCCGGAATCAATGGTTCAGGAAAACACAATAACTGGTCGGTTTCGACCAATACGGGTGTCAACCTTCTTTCGCCAGGGAAAACACCTCGTACAAACCTGCAGTTCCTTGTATTCCTTGTTAATACCCTGGTGGCCGTTCACAAACACAATGCCTTGCTGAAAGCTTCCATCGCTTCACCGGGCAACCAGCACCGGCTGGGGGCTAACGAAGCACCACCGGCTATTATTTCGGCTTTCCTGGGGCAGCAGCTCACCAAGATGCTTAATGAAATTGAGTTAAGGGTTACCGACGAAAAAATGACGCCCGAAGAGAAAACAGCTATTAAACTGGATATTGGCAGAATTCCTGAAATCCTTCTGGATAATACCGATCGTAACCGGACTTCGCCGTTTGCTTTTACCGGTAACCGTTTCGAATTCCGTGCAGTGGGTTCATCAGCAAACTGTGCTTCGGCTATGATTCCTCTCAATGCTGCACTGGCTGTTCAGCTTGTCGATTTTAAAACAGAAGTGGATGCTATAATTGAAAAAGGTGTAAAAAAAGATGAAGCTATTTTGCAGGTATTGCGCCGCCTGATAAAAAAATCAAAAAACATCCGTTTCGACGGGAACGGATACGGCGAAGAATGGAAAGTTGAAGCTGCAAAACGCGGACTCGATTGTGAAGCCATTGTTCCGTTGATGTACGATGCTTACCTTACCCCACAAACCCGCGAGCTCTTCAAACGTTCGAATGTTTTTACGGACATTGAAATGGAGGCCCGTACCGAAGTGCGGAATGAATTGTACGCAAAGAAAATTCAGATTGAAGCCCGTGTACTCAGTGATTTGGTGATGAATCATATTTTGCCTACCGTAATCGAATACCAGGCTATGTTGATCAGCAGTACACAGGGTTTGAAGAATCTTTATCCTGACGAAGAATACCAGGTACTTGCTGCCCGAAGGCTTAAACTAATCATAGAAATTTCAAAACATGTCGGAAGTATTGAAGATAAGGTGAGTGAAATGATTGATGCAAGAAAGAAAGCTAACTTGATTGAACATGCCCGTGAAAAGGCTTTGGCTTATGCAACTGTGATTTTCCCGTTTTTCGATGAAATCCGTTATCATGTCGATAAGCTCGAACTGATTGTCGATAATGAAAAATGGCCTTTACCTAAATACCGCGAATTGTTATTCAGCAGGTAATTCTACTCCTTTTATTAACTGCTGAAATACAGTAATACAAATCCCTTCCGGCTATAAAAAATAACGTAAGGGATTTTTTTTTGTGTAAAATTCTGCCTCCGGATTTACATGCCGGTTCCAATTCAGGAATTAGGGTACTTAATAAAAAAGTCAATTATTTTTATGGCATATCATTAATTCAATTATCTTTACACATTCTAAATAAAAATAAGGAATTGAATAATGGCAATAAGTAAAGATCAAGTAATCAATGCGTTAAAGTTTGTTCATGATCCGGATTTGCACAAAGATGTTATTTCCCTGGGCATGATTGAAGACATTGAAATAGATGGGAATAAAGTAAGCCTGAAGTTGGTGCTTACCACTCCGGCCTGTCCCATGAAGGATAAAATGAAAAATGATTGTGTAAAGGCCATACAGGGCAGAGTGGATCCTTATGCAGAAGTAACAGTGGAACTTACTTCGCGCACTACTACCCGTCGCGGACCGGACGACACCATGCTGAAAGGCGTTAAAAATATTATTGCCATTGTTTCAGGAAAAGGCGGAGTTGGCAAATCAACCGTAGCCGCTAACCTGGCAGTTGCACTATCAAAACTGGGAGCAAAAGTTGGATTGCTTGATGCCGATATTTACGGTCCTTCAGTGCCTCTTATGTTCGACCTGGTGAATGCCCGGCCCTCGGCACGTGAGGAAGACGGGAAAACGATACTGGAGCCCATTGAAAAATACGGGATCAAATTGCTATCCATAGGTTTCTTTGTTGATCCGAAAAAAGCCCTGGTATGGCGTGGACCTATGGCATCGAATTATCTTACCCAGATGCTTACAGGCGGCGACTGGGGCGAACTCGACTATCTGGTAATTGATATGCCGCCGGGAACAGGTGATATACAGTTAACACTTGTTCAAACTGTTCCTGTAACAGGCGCGGCCATTGTTACCACTCCGCAGGAAGTTGCGCTTGCCGATGCGCGCAAGGCTTACAATATGTTTACCACCGATAGTATTAAAGTACCGGTCTTAGGACTTGTTGAAAATATGGCCTGGTTTACCCCGGCCGAACTTCCGGAAAATAAATATTATATTTTCGGAAAAGAAGGCGGTAAACGCTTTGCTGAAGAAATCGGCGTTCCGCTTCTTGGGCAGATTCCTCTTGTACAAAGCATCTGCGAATCGGGGGATAACGGGAACCCTGTTGCCATGCTCGATGATTCATCACCAGTGGCGCTTGCATTCCGCAATCTTGCCGAATCTATTGCCCAGCAGATTGCCATCCGCAATGCTACAATCGATCCTACTCAGGTTGTGGAGATGAAGTCCTGATCATTTTCATTTAACAACAATCATCAAAGAGCGGGAGAAGGGAGAAGGGACGAGCGGCAGTTATGAAAACTCCAATGTTCCCGGAACACAAACGCATGAGGCGCTCTGAAACAAATGATACAAACAGAATATTTTTTATAAAAAAAACAAAAGCAAATGTCAGAACTAGAAACAAAAGTTAAGAATGTGATCGAGCAGATCCGGCCCTACCTGCAAGCCGATGGTGGCGATATCAGTTTCGTTGAGCTTACAGGTGATAACGTAGTAAATGTTGAACTGCAGGGCGCCTGTGGTTCGTGCCCTTTCAGCCGGATGACGCTGAAAAACGGTGTTGAAGAAGCTATGCGAAAAGCGATACCGGAAATTAAATCGGTGGAAGCAGTTAATATGTAATACCAACCGGACAGGTACTGTAATTTGATTTTGTCCGGATAGTTTTGGGGGAATTAATTCTTCGTATTTAAAAGTTTGACCAGGCAACCAACCTGGTCATTTTTTATTTCCTGACCAGTACAATTTTTTCAGACCCTTTTTTCACAATCCTGTCGAACATGGCTTTTACCCTTGAATATTCTTCAGGCGAATAAAC
>JBBSBT010000317.1:0-4562 GCA_038250985.1 Bacteroidales bacterium | reverse complement strand
GTGAAGATAATTTCACCGAAACCATTATTACAAGCGGCTTGGTTTGCATACAATTTTCAGTTTAATGTTAAAAGTGAAAGCAGAGCATGTTTCAGTTAAAAGTCCATTGAATCAAGAAGTTTAAATAGTATGTTCGCGCACTCGTTTCCGGTAAGCATAAAATACCGTATAGCCTATTAAAAGAAAAACCATAGTTAGCAGGAAGCGTGAAATATCAATAAAGAACACTTTATTGATAACCCCGCCTGTGTACAAAACATCACCGACCTTCACTTTATCGCCCAATTTAACACTGAGTTTGTCTTTTGCCTTGTATTCGAATTCTGCGGATGTTTTTACTCCATTTTCCGTGTCTGATACTCTCACATAATTCCGGTGCCTTAGCTGAAATATGGAATCCACTGTTCCCGTTTTTTCCGAATAAAAAGCATCACTGAAGTATTTATGATTCGGACCTATACTGGTATGAAACATCTGGCCAAGTATACTTTCGTTATGCAATTTCCATCCCCTGAAACTGATTTGACTCCAGTCGTCGTTAGCAGGACGAACGGCTGAGCCGAAGAAGACGGCTATCAACATAATCGGTGTAACAAATTTGAGAATAAATTTATAAATATTGGGAATCTTAATATCAGCGCCGGCAGTAAGCTCCGCCCATCCTTTGTTCAAGCCAAAGACCCAGGAGAATAAAATAATTTCGAGCATGGCAAATACCACCAACGAAACCGTTCCCGCCCAGTAATCATACTCATCAAAGACTCCTTCCTGGAAGAATAACACAGTAGGTAGGCCCAGTACAAGTACAGCCACACCAAAAGCAACTGAAGCCCTCCCGCGGCGCCAGTTGAATTCGTCCATCAGAAACGACATAAACGGAGTTCCCATGGCGAGGGAACTGGTAATGCCTGCAAAAAACAACAATCCGAAAAATGAAACCCCTGCAACAACAGAAAGTATTGGCCCCCAATGGTCAAACAGGAAAGGCATCACCCGGAAACCAAGTCCGAGACCGCCAAGCTGAGTGAGTTCCAATACTTTATCGAGACCGAAATATCCGATGGAAATCGGGATGATAATAGCGCTTCCCAGGACAACTTCTACAAATTCATTCATCCAGCCTGCCGACATTGAATTTAGCACGATATCATCTTTTTTCTTTACATAAGATGCATAACATTGCACAGAACCTTGGCCGAGAGAAAGGGTGAAAAATATCTGGCCCGCTGCTGCCAGCCATACTTTGGGATTCATTAATGAATCATATTGAGGATTCCATAAAAAATTCAGCCCAACAACGCCATCAAACAGAGCCCCTTCGTGGCCTGCCCTGAGTGTAATCCCACGGATGGCAAGGAAAATACCGAAAAGTATCAGCAAAGGCATCATGATTTTGGCCGCTTTTTCAACTCCTCCGCTTAATCCCTTGCTAAGTATCCAGATATTGAGGGCCAGGCAAAGCACAAAGAAAACAACGGCTTCGTAGGGAATGCCGGTTGTGCTCGTGCGTATATCCAGGTAATTGGTAAAAAAATCAGAGACGCCGTGTTGAGACAAGCCATGAAATGTCCCCACAGCTGAATGCATGGTGTAGGATAAGGTCCAGCTTTCAATATAGCAGTAATAAGACGCTATGGAAAGGTTCGAGAATATCCCGAAAACGCCTATGTATTTCCAGAGCCATTTGCTGTTCATTTTATGGAACGCAAAAGGGGTGGTATGATGGCCAAACTGTCCGCCATAACGGCCTGAAGTCCATTCGACAAATAAGAGGGGTATTCCCATCAACAGGAAACTTACCAGGTAAGGAATAATAAAAGCGCCTCCGCCATTCTGGACTGCCTGCATGGGAAAACGCAGAAAATTGCCAAGTCCCACAGCATTTCCGGCCATGGCCAGAATTAATCCTACCCGTGATCCCCATGCTTCGTTATTTGTAGCCATATGTTAATTAATGGTTGGTTAGTTAGTTAATGGTTGTTTGTTGTTTGAAGAGTTCAATGCTTCGCGTTCAAGGCTTCACGTTCCTGCTTCGTCGTACCTCCTCGCAGTGACGTCTTTGCGTTCAAGGTTCAAAGTTCATAGTTCATAGTTGTTAAAAAATTGTTCCAGTTTGTTCAGGGTTGTCGTTCCAGTGTCAGGCATCCTTCGGGTATGCAGACACTATTCACTATTCACTATTCACTATTCATTATTCATTATTCACTTTTCACTACCTAAACCCGATCATTTAAGCAAGTCATTACCAATACTGCAGTGCAGGCACTTTTTGGCATCGCAATACGACGATTTCAGTTCAAGCAAAGCCTGGGTGTTGGCAGCATTCGAAACATCCATACCCAGTGCGGCCCATTTGGAAACCACCGAATTTGACTCACCTTTAAGTTTCACCAGCAAATCTAAGGGTTTTTCGGTTATAAAGGAATCGCTCCGTCGGCGGCCATAGGCTAATAAAATCGGAGCTACCAGATTTATAAGCAACAGATCAATGGATGACAGGCCAAGTGTCTTGCGACGATGTGCCGAAACATGGCCGAAGGTATAATGCGTATCCCAGTATTCCGAAGCTTGTGCGCCAAAAAGCTCGCGGTAAGTATCAATATCGTTCGAATTAAATAATTCGCTGATGATAGCCGATGAATGGTGTATAATGGAAGCAAACTGGGCTAATCTTAAAGTCGGAAAATTCCCGGGATGCAACCGCATGAATCGCCAGAGATGGGTATCAATCGGGGTAAGATCAAATTTCTTTTTCAGGAATTCATATTCCTTTTTCAATTGCTGCGGGTACTCATCATTAAAATTGGTTTCGAGTAATCCAGCTTGTCCGAAAACCATAGCTTCGACCTGGAATAAATCATCTGCATGTTTAGCCAAATAATGAAAAGGAAGGGATTGTGAAAGCATTTCGAACGCCTGGTTGTTCAGCTTAAATCCCATATTCCTGGCGAGCAGGCGGTAAAACGTTTGCGCCCAGTCATTATTCGTTAGCGAAAGTATATGTTCAACCTGCAGCGCTTTCCGCTCCAGGCGCTCCACCAGAACCCTGTCGAGCCATGCATCCCGGATAAGTGGATTAACTCCTGCAACCATAGCCTCACATGGAATCCACCGCTGCGATGCCATAAAATCGAGATAATTCTTCCACGAATTTGCGTTGTAAAGGCCATCCAGTTCAAGTGTAGGAATAGGAGTGCCGTCTTTACGAAAAACAGGCGTATCATCGCGCCACACCGCATGCAGTATAACATTATCATAACTCATATCCTCCTGGTGATTATGACGTTTCCAATCGGACGACTGTATGTGGATTTCGATATTTCCGGCCCAGATGGTCTCCCCTATCCTGATCCTGGCATTAAAGAAATCGGGCCCTGAATCACTGTTATGCATGCCCGGATGGATAACCTCAATCCGTTCCCCGGAACGGAGAACAAGGTTGGGATTATAGAGCCGGTACTGCCAGATATAATGCAGGAATTCCTCTGTCATGACACAAATATAAGTTAAAAATAAAATGATCTGCATTTTTTTATTTTCCGGAATTGTCGAATATGATATTCTTTCAAACTCTGATTTATATTCAGGTGACTTACCTGACCAAAAACAGAAATTTTAATTGCCTGAATATCAATCACAAAAAAAATCATTGAAAAGAATTTCCGGAAAAGAATGATTTCAAAGACCAATTCCTCCTGATAAAAAATCAAAACGGAAGAAATTATTAACTAAACCACAATGCATTGAAAATACATTGTTGATTGTTTCGAATGAAATTCGATTAATTAAATACAATGTGCTGGAAGACCGGAGCCAGAAGCATCTGAAATCGGTTTACACAAATTGTAAACTAATAACACGATTATGAAAACTGTCTACTTGCAAAACTTCAGTCCCGATAGCTATCGAGATCGGTCTTCGGTCCCGATAGCTATCGGGATCGGACTTCTGACCTAAAAAGTAAAGTTTATAGAAACTGTAGTAGCTGCAATTAAATTGCAGGGTTTTAACCATCAATTAGAAAATAAAACCGGTTCACTTATTAATGATGATCAGCAACCGGATGAAGAGCCCTAATAAGTTAAAGTCTTTAGCATACAATTGCGTGTATAAGGAATAGCAATCCAATAAAACAGTGTTAACAATAAGTTTCATTTAGAAAAAGCAAAATTCCAATTACAAAAAGCCTATGTTTCAAGCCAATAATTTACCGACACAAAGTTAAATTCTAGACAAATAGTTGTTTTGTAACTTATTGTTTTAGTTTGTATTATCCCGAAGGGATAACAGGTTTATAGAATGAAAATGTTTTATAAATTCTGCGACCCCTCCGGGGTCGAACCTATCAATATAACTAAATAAGCTATAAACCTTTGATGCCTTCGGCATCTGGTTACCCAATGTGATTAAACAGTTACTTATTATCATATCCGGCACCATACCCGGCACTAAATCCCCTTTAAACACCTTGTGTTCGTCAAAAATATTTCCTGTAATATTGCCTCTTGTCAATAAATCATTTTTTTTTCAAATCAAGCAGGCAAATCATTATATAGCTTTTT
>JBBSBT010000316.1:0-4611 GCA_038250985.1 Bacteroidales bacterium | reverse complement strand
ATTAAGTTGTGAAACGGCTTCGTCCATATTTTTTTCAACAGCTGACATCTCGCGCAGAATAAACGGCTCTATGCTTGCCTGCCGTTTGCTTAATGCATACAAGCTATCCGAAACCATTTTCAGATCGTCGTTCAGATTTTTTTGCCCTTGGATTATCTGAAGATATTTGGGATTTGTTGTACTTATCACATTTAATTGATTCATCAGATCTTCCTGTCCAAACGAAATTTTTATCAGGTTATCCAGAATCTGGCGCATGGCTTCCATATCTTCGCCTTCGGATTCGCTGTTCATATCCTGTTGCATTTGGGTGAGCTTCTCGCTCAGCTTTTTCTGTTTCCCTGAAGCGCTTTTTTGTGATTGTGAAGCTTTTTGAGGTTTCCCGTTATTCAATTCCTCGCTGCTGTTATCCATATCCTGATCTATAGACTTCTCATCTGCATCTGTATTTTCAATTTTATTAGGCTCCTCAAGTTCCTTATTTTTCTGCTGCAGCTCCTTTAAATCATCTTTTACCTGATCAAATTTTTTGTTCAGTTCATCCTGGTTTTCCTTCAATTTGTCCGCGTCTTTTTTACCAGCATCTTTGGTTTCATCACCCAGCTTATCCTGGTCCTCCGAAAGTTTTTCCAGTTTATCGATTGTTTGCTGTAGTTTTTGTTCCACTTCCAGTTGCTTGAATAATTCCAGATTACGATCAATCTCTTTCTCCAATCCTCTTGTATCGTTCTTTATTTTATCCAACATCTCAGCCACTTTATCCTTATCAATATTCTCAAGCATTTTCTGCAATTCCTCGTACATTTTTTTCATGTCGTCGGTCATCACTTTATTAAACAGCTCTTCCAGTTTCTGCTGCTTTGCCATGATCTCGGGCGGAATATCCATATACTGGTTTTGCTGCAGGCTTTTCTCCTTATTTTCTTTCTGAATTTCCTGTACCTGCTGCTGCAATGATTTCTGCTTATCCAGTAACTGTTGCAGTGTTTGTTTCTCCTGCCATCCCACTTCCTTTTTATCCACCATCTTTTTTTGCAGATCTTCCACTTTCCTCTGTAAAGATTGTGACTGCTTTATGACCGATTCCATCTTGTCTTTGATGTTGTCATTTTTCTTTTCAGTCATTTTTTCAATTTCCTCAAGGGAAGGAATTTTAAAGATGTGAATATTGGAACGCGTTGATTTATTGCCATTTACACCATCATTATCCCATACTTCGAAATAATATTCCACCTCATCGCCCGGCTGCACAAATAAAGTAGACATATCCATAAAATAGAAAAACTGCTGCTGTAACAAGGCTTTATCAAGAGAGACTTCACGGGTTTTTAGTTCAGGAGTTGTATTTTCGGAGCCGGCTTTTTTAACCGACCAAGCAAAATCCAGTTTGCTTAAACCATAATCGTCCTTTACTGTACCCTGGAAATAGAGCCTGTTATCGTATACAGAATCTTTATATTCTTCCACCGAAATGGCAGGATACAGATCAGGAATCACATTTACCAGGTATGCCAGCGAGTCGCGGTTACTGAAATATTCGTTTCCGACAAGCACCGAATAGGGTGAACCGGCCATCATGCGTTCCGAATATGTATAGGTATTTGAACCGCCTGTTTCCACATTTTTAAGTTTCCCTCCTATCCTGAACAAAAGTTTACGGGTATCGCGTGTGTAAAATTTCCAGGTGAGCCGCGTTCCGGCAGGCACCGTAATATCGCCGGTATTGGCCAGTGTTTCATTTTTACGCCCTACATATGCCGGGTAATCAGCCATCACATCAAACGAAAGGATAATGGGCTTGGGAAGTACTTTAATGGTATATTTTTTTGAATTGTAACGGTCGGCAGTGATTACAAAATCCGTATTTTTTTGCAGATTCCGGAACGTATAACTATACAGCAGGTTGCTTTCTTTTTCCATCCGGAAATTTGCCTGGCCAGAGGTTAAAAAGAGCTGAGCAGGAATTTCATCTCCTTCAATCTTCACCTTCACTGTTATATCATCCTGTTGAACGGCCTCCAGTTTACCGTTTAAAATCTTAACGGTAAAAGGCGCAGGGCGCTCAAAAACTTCGTTATGATTAATAATACGTTTGGATGGGGCAATAATCAGTGAGGGTGAAATCAGCAAAGCTGCCAGAAGAAAAACAAGCGGAGGCAAAGCATAAGGAAGGTATTTGCGGTTTTTCTTCAGATCGACAGCATCGGTGAAGGGTACAGGTTGCAATTGCCTGATTTTCTGATCGATACTGGCACGGATAAGGTCACTGCTTTCATCAGTATTATGTTCCAGTTGATGTAATTGAAGGGTATTAAGCAACACATCCTTCACTTCCGTAAAATGCTTACCGATAATTTCAGCCGCCTGTTCATGGTTAATGATCGTGCCTAAACGGGTGATACGTGCAACAGGCAGAATAATAAAACGACCCGCGATGTATACAGTTGTAATTACAAATGTGTAGAAAAGGAAACTTCGCATGCCCGTACTGAACCACGAGAAATATTCGAGCAATACGATCACAATAAAATACATGCCAAGGGCTGCCAGTGAATATAGCAGTCCCCGTATGAGTTGATTTTTATAGTATTTCCGGATAAACTCATCAATCTTCCGGATTAACAACGTATAGTTACTCACCATTCGTTTTTATGGTCAACACACATTTAGGGCAAATAAACGCTAAACCCGGTGTTGTAAACAATTTAACCTGCAAAGGTAACAACTAAAGCGAAGCGATTCCACTTGAATTTTGTGTGCTTCCTGAGTTTGATATTGCCTGGAAGAGATAGTTTAGTCAGAAGGATTACTTTCAATAAACCATGAAATATATTGCGGAATCATAAATGACAAATAATAGGGCAAATTCAATAATAGGTATGATTTCCCAGCAGGAGTTGTTGCGTTTTCAACAGATAGTTTTCCGGCATATACTCTAAGGGCATACTTATGGTTACACCGGCCAATAAACTGATGCAATGAACGTAAAGTACCAGTTTTGCCGGATTTAATTTCGATTGGTATGATATATTTTTCAAATTGATACACCAGATCCACTTCCGAGTTACTGTCTTTTTCTTCGCGCACCCAAAAATTGGGTTTATATTCAGTTTCTAAATGAATGGACATTAGCTCTTGGTAAACCATTTGTTGAATAACTTTACCTTTATAAAAATTACTGAAATCAGCAAGTAAAAGCATTTCACCCTGAAAAGATAAAACATTGTTAATCATACCCGTATCTAAAAACTGAATACGAGGCCTTTTCCTGTGATCAGCCGCGAGAGGTGGCTTAAGTGAGGTTGTTGAATATATAAGCCGCACAATCCTAGCCATATCTAATGCCCTGAAAGCTTCTCCAACTTCTCTTGAACGATAATTAGATTTCCCAAAGCCTTCAAATTTGATCCTGTCTGTTTCTGATGGAGCTGTTTCCATTACAAAGCGCATAATGTTACGATACGTATTGTTTTGTGCATATTTTTCAATATCATCTTTGTACGCTTGCCATGTTTGGCGATATGTTTTCGACAATCCTGCTATATTCTGATTTCCGATGTAATTAGCTACTATTTCAGGCATACCACCAATAGTGGTAAAAGCATGAAACAAATCCAACAAAATCGTATGGGCATATTCAGGAACCGGAATCAGTTTTAACGCTTGTAAAGCTTGTTCATTATTCTGGGCACCCAAATATTCTTCAAAATTCAACGGGTGTAAATACAAGTATTCCACTCTGCCAACCGGGAAATTAGGGACCTTTTGCATCGCAAATTCTAATAAAGAACCAGCAGCCACTACATATATTTCAGGCGTATCTTCATAGAAATAGCGCAGCATCTGTATTGCTTTAGGCGATTCCTGAATTTCATCTATAAATAATAAAAGAGAACCTTTTTTAGGTGATATTTTTTTTAACAAAAATGCTGCATTTAATATTGTAGTAATGTTATCGCTAACAAAAAGGTTATTTTCATTTTCCTTTTCCAGATTCAATTCAATATAATTATCAAATTCGTCCGCAAATTTCCTTACTAAAGTAGTTTTGCCCACTTGTCTGGCCCCACGGATTAATAATGGCTTTCGGGACGGTGAGTCCTTCCATTCCACAAGATTTCTATATGCTGATCTTTTGATATCCATAGTATTTTAGTTTTAATTCAGAAGACAAAAATAAACATTTTGTAATATAGATGATGCAATTAATGCATTTTTATGTAATGAATAGGATGTAACATATAATAAAGATTGTAACAAAGGGTACAGTATTGTTTCTTTTATTTGTACTTATGAAAAAAGCATTACATGAATAGAATGAACGTAAGATGTAGTTTATCTTGCTGATGCACTTCAATAAAGAATATTCATTCAAAATACTATGATTTAGTAGCGATCGAAATCCATCAATTTATTTATCTATTCCAACCTATTTCCTTACTACTTACAGCGGTTTTGTATCTTTGCCGCCTATAAACAAAAAATCATGCGCGAAGTCAGAGTACGTTTTGCACCCAGCCCCACAGGGCCACTGCATATCGGCGGAGTAAGAACCGCTTTATATAATTATCTTTTTGCCCGAAAAAACGGCGGTAAATTTATTCTCCGTAT
>JBBSBT010000315.1:0-4626 GCA_038250985.1 Bacteroidales bacterium | reverse complement strand
TGAACTGAATGGATTATTAAAAGAAGAAATTGCTGAGCTGCTTACCGAGAATGATACCGGCGAATTTGTTGGATTTGATTTCCCGAAACGCGAAACTCCTTATGTTATAATGGTGGTGGGTGTGAACGGAGTTGGTAAAACAACCACAATCGGCAAGTTGGCTTATCATTTTAAAAAAGCAGGGAAAACTGTTATGCTTGGCGCTGCCGATACTTTTCGCGCTGCAGCCATTGATCAGTTGAATATCTGGGCCGATCGCACCGGTGTACAGATTGTAAAACAGGTGATGGGTTCCGACCCTGCCGCTGTGGCTTACGATACCGTGAAATCGGCGGTTAATAAAAATATTGATGTAGTTATTATTGATACGGCAGGCCGTCTGCATAATAAGGTCGGACTGATGAACGAATTAGGAAAAATCAAAAATGTGATGCAGAAAGTGCTTCCGGATGCACCACAGGAAGTGTTGCTTATATTGGATGCTTCCACAGGCCAAAATGCGATTGAACAGGCAAAGCAATTTACTGCTGTTACTGATGTTACCAGCCTGGCTCTCACCAAACTCGACGGTACTGCCAAAGGCGGCGTAGTGATCGGCATTTCCGACCAGCTCAGGATCCCGGTCCGTTTTATTGGGCTTGGCGAAAAAATGGAAGACCTCCAGATTTTTGATAAAAATGAATTTGTGGATTCGCTGTTTTCGTAAAGGATTGAAGAGATTGATGAGATTCAAGAGATTGATGAGATTCTGTATTTTAATCCAAATTCCGAAATCCAAATTCTCCAACCCCCAACCTCTATACTGGACAAGCCATAACCAAACAGCATTTGAATACTGAACATTGAATAAGGAATATCGAATAATGATGTAAAAACAAGAAATATGGAATTGTATAATAAAAATTCTGTTTTCAGGATAAATATGAAATCGCAAAAATAATATCGATGCGTTAACAATTCTATAGCTTCATCACTTCGAACTTCATTATTCCTTGTTCATTATTCGATATTTAAAAACTCACTTTAAAAATTTTGCCAAAAAATACACTAATATTATTTTTAAAGTACTAACCCCTCATAAATGACCCTTCCCCGCCATACCATTCGCGTAGTAACTTTAGGCTGCGCCAAAAATACCGTTGATTCCGAAGTGCTGATGGGGCAGCTTAAATTGAATAATATACGAGTGCTCCGCGATGGTGAAAAGGGACGTGAAGATTCCGTAATCATCAATACCTGCGGTTTTATCAACGATGCAAAGGAGGAATCCATCGAAACTATTCTTGGATTTATTGAAGCAAAAAAAAGCGGAAAGCTGAAACAGGTTTATGTTATGGGATGCCTTTCTGAACGGTTCAAAGAGCCTTTGATGAAGGAGATTCCGGAAGTGGATGAGTATTTTGGCGTTCGCGACCTTTCTGAAATTGTAAAAAGAATGGGCGCCACTTACCGCAAAGAACTGCTTGGCGAGCGTTATCTCACAACCCCTAATCATTACGCTTACCTCAAAATAGCTGAAGGTTGCGATCGTTCCTGTTCCTTCTGTGCCATTCCGGGAATCCGTGGAAAGCATATTTCGCGGCCAATTGAAGATATAGTAGATGAAGCCAAAAGAATTGCTGCACAGGGCGTAAAGGAGCTTTTACTGATTTCGCAGGATCTTACCTATTATGGAATTGATTTGTATAAAAAACAGATGCTTCCTGAATTGGTTTCTATACTTTCTGATTTAAAACTTTTCACATGGATCCGGCTCCATTATCTTTTTCCCACTACTTTTCCTGCCGAATTACTTAATGTAATGGCTTCACGCCCTGATGTTTGCAATTATGTGGATATTCCGCTTCAGCATATCAGCGACCGGGTATTGAAAAGTATGAGGCGTGGTGTTGATAAAGCCGGTACGTATGATCTGATGGCTAAGTTCAGGCAGCAATTACCCGGAGCCGTGGTGAGGGCTGCATTTATTGTAGGGTATCCCGGCGAAACGGAAGCAGAATTTGAAGAATTGAAAACCTTTATCCGCGATACCAAATTCGATCGGGTAGGAGTGTTTACCTATTCGCACGAAGAAGATACCTTTGCTTTCGGTCTTAGCGATGATGTACCGTCGGAAGTGAAACAAAGCCGCGCTGCCGAAATCATGGAGATGCAGCAGGATATCTCATGGAATCTGAACCAATTGAAGATCGGAAAATCATTCTGTGTTCTTATTGATCGCATGGAAGGAGAATATTTTGTTGGCCGTACCGAATTTGATTCGCCTGAGGTGGATAATGAAGTTTTAATTAATTTAGCCCCGGATTTAAAAATCGGCGAATTTTATACTATTAAAATTACGGAAGCCGATGCCTTCGATCTATATGGTGCTATCGTAAAGGAATAGAGTTTGATTGTTTGAGGAGGTTCAAGCTGTTGATTATTATAGAAGCATAAATTTTATGAAAAGGCGGAATACGGAATATGACACTTTTCAAATGAAATAAGAAATTATAAAATTCAGAAATTCACTTCATAGTATACCACAATCAAAATAATTGTACAATGAAAAAGATTCTTTTTACTTTTTTGATGCTGGCATTTTCAATATCATTTGTTGCGGCACAAAATGCTGCAAATCAAACGGATGCTAACGGTAAAAAACAGGGTTTGTGGGAAGATAAAACACCCGCAGGTTCATCAAAAGGTGCTTATACCAATGATCAGAAAGAGGGTTGCTGGAGCAGTTACACTACTGATGGTAAGTTGATTCGTATCGAAAATTTCAAAAACGGATTATACGACGGAATTGCCGTTGAAATTGATCCACGCGGTTACCTGCTGAGTGAAACCTACTATGTCAATAACCTGGTTGAAGGTACGGCAAAGAAATTTTTCTATGGAACCAATCCGGCTTCTATTATTGATTATGTGCATGGTAAGATAAACGGGAAAAAGAAAATCTACTATGAAAATTCAGCCGGCAAAATATTGGAAGATTCTGAATACAAAGATGATCTGAAGAACGGGCCTTCAAATTTTTATACGTTGAACGGGGATCCTATTGCCGAGTATAATTATGTAAATAATATGCTTCAGGGTGTGCAGAAATCCTATTTCCCGGGTAAAAAAATCATGACTGAACAGGAATTCAAGGATAACGTGGAGGATGGATTTTATAAAGAATATTACGAAAATGGCAATCTGAGTATAGAAGGTATTTTTGTGAAAGGCGCACCCAACGGCCTGTGGAAAGAATATGCCGAAGACGGGAAATTAAAAGCCCAAGGGAATTATCTGAACGGAGAAAAAGAGGGGAAATGGCAGGAATTTAACAAAGAAGGAAAAATCATTAGGACAACCACATACAGTAAAGGCCAGGTTAAATAGATTGTAATTCAGGATGCTAATGCAAAATGCCTGGATGATTTCAGGCATTTTTTTCTTAAACTATTAAAAATAATAAGTATGTCACATCCCATCAATATTAAAAACCCATTTCATAAACTCGAAGGATACAATTGTTTTGGCTGTTCGCCGGATAATGAATTCGGTCTGCACATGAATTTCAGGATGGAGGGTGATGAAGTATTGTGCGACTGGCAACCTGAAAATCATCTTGAGGGCTGGGTGGGTATTTTACATGGCGGCATACAGGCAACCCTGATGGACGAAATTGCCAGCTGGTATGTATTTGTAAAGCTTCAAACGGCTGGCGTAACTTCAAAAATGGAAGTTAAACTTATAAAGCCGGTAAGGATGGATAAAGCCCCTTTCAGGCTGCGGGCAAGTTTAAAGGAAATGAATCGGAATATCGCTGTTATCCAGGTCGGACTTTATATGAACGATGGTACGCTTGGCGCCGAATCGCTGATGCATTATTATACCTATCCACAGCAAGTTGCCATCGAAAAGCTTTATTACCCGGGGATAGAAGAATTTTTGCCTGATGGGGCGAGTGATATTTCCTAGTTGTGTGTAATCAGATGAAGGACTTAATTGAACATTTTAAGCGTTTAACAAAAGTGTCAGCTGATCTTGAAAAAGAACTAATATCTAAATCAATTCCAATCACAGTTAATAAAGGAGCGTTTTTACATAAGGCAGCTTCTATTTGTAAAAGGACTTATTGGATACGAAAGGGGTTGCTTAGAACCTATTATTTAAAAGATGGAAAGGAAATAACTGATGTATTTGCGTCAGAAGGTGAATGGATAACTTCTGTTCAGAGTTTTATTAAGGATGAGCCTGATCAATGCTACATTCAAGCAATTGAAAATTCCGAAGTTTATGCCTTATCTAGTGATGATTTAATGTTTCTCTTTGGAAATTTTCACGAAATGGAAAGATTTGGGAGAATCTCAATGTCAATTTATTATATTCGATTGTCTGAAAAACTGGAATCATACCAATTTACTTCGGCCAAAGATAAGTATGTGCATTTCTGCAAAGTTTACGATTCTATTTTACATAGATTACCATTAGGAATGGTTGCCTCCTATATTGGGATTACTCAGGAAACGTTGAGTCGGATCCGAAAAGAAATTTGATTTTTTGATCTATATCAAAAGATGTTTATCCCTAAACCCGGATCTTTGAAGAAAAAATCAAAGGATGAATAATAAGACTAATGGATTAATTGGAATT
>JBBSBT010000314.1:0-4679 GCA_038250985.1 Bacteroidales bacterium | reverse complement strand
GGGAATATAAATCCTACTATAGCTGTAAGCAAACTGGATTCCAAAAAATACGAAGTAACTGTATCAACCACGGAGGAAGTTAAAAATGTAAACATCAAAACCAAAAATGGAATTGCCATGTTTACCTGGGCCGATCCCCGGATTGCTGACAGCATCAATGTCCCTACTAAAGGGAAAAGCTTCTCAATGGAAGCAAATAAAGATTATGCTTTTTTGGTAAACGGTGAACAAAATATTAATGCTCAGAGCATTTCCATTATCGACCAGAAAAAAGGGTACAGCTATTCCATTTATTTATTGTCGGTTTTCCTGTCGCTGGCCCTGATTATTACGTTTTTAACCACAAAGGAACGGATAATCCCACCTAAAGCACAGAAAACTAATTTGAGCAAAGATTTAAAAGATCTGATCCGGAACAAGCCCTGGCTGATATTATTGGGCATCGGATTATTATTCCAGGTGTACAACTCCATCAAGCAAGGTATTGTCGTTATTTATTTTGCACATTACCTGCATAACCAGCTATTAGCTGCATCGTTTATGATCGCTTTAATGATTGCGTCTATTGGGGGTGCAATGATAACAGCTCCAATAGCAAAACGAATTGGTAAACGCAACCTGTTTATTTATGCTTTGATTTTTAGCGGTGCCGTAAATGCGTTGCTTGTTTTCTGCGGCCCGGGGAATATAGGAAGCATTTTCACTTTAGGGATAATTTCCGAATTGGCTGCTGCTATATTCCCCACACTGTTTTTTGCCATGCTTGGTGATGCTGCTGATTATTCGGAGTTTAAAAACGGACGAAGAGCAACCGGCCTTATCTATTCGGCAGGTTCTTTCTCAACCAAGTTTGGAGGAGGTGTTGCCGGTGCAATTATAGGTTTTGTTTTAGCTGCTTTTCATTACAATGGCCAGGATGAAGTTGCTATACAGGGGGCAGTTCCGGGGATCATCATGCTGATGAGCTGGATACCGGCAATTATAGCTTTTATTGGTGCCGTTTTTATGACACTCTATCCTTTGACTCAAAAGAAAATGGATGAAATTACTACTGAGCTAAATAGCCGTAGAGCAAACGAATTAGTATAAAATAAACGCAATTAAAAATAAATCGAATTATAATAGCATCAAAACAATGAAATTCGGACATTTCGACGATAAGCAAAGAGAGTATGTGATTACCAACCCACAAACACCGTGGCCATGGATTAACTACCTGGGCAACGAAGATTTCTTTTCATTAATTTCCAATACTGCAGGTGGTTATACCTTTTATAAAGATGCCAAATTTCGCCGGCTTACACGTTACAGGTATAATAATGTGCCGATGGATAGCGGCGGACGCTATTTCTATATTAAAGATGAAGATACAGTTTGGTCGCCGGGTTGGAAACCTTGCAAAACACCTCTTGATATATATGAGTGTCGGCACGGAATGAACTACACCTCGATTGAAGGTGCGAAAGATGGCGTTTCGGCAAAGGTTTTATTTTTTGTTCCCCTGAAAACATGGGCTGAAGTTCAAAAACTAACGCTTACCAACAATTCCCCGGTAGTGAAGAAATTGAAAGTTTTTTCATTCATTGAATGGGCTATGTGGAATGCGGCTGATGATATGGAAAACTTTCAACGAAACTTCTCTACAGGTGAAGTGGAAATTGAAGGTTCGGTTATTTACCATAAAACCGAATACCGGGAGCGTCGCAACCATTATGCATATTATTCTGTGAATACCCCTATCATGGGATTTGATACCGATCGCGAAACTTTTTTTGGACTGTATAACGGTTTCGACGAACCGCAGGTTGTGGCTGATGGGAATCCAACAAATACCGTTGCTCATGGCTGGTCGCCCGTTGCATCGCACTGCATCGAGGTTGAACTTAAGCCCGGCGAATCAAAAGATTTTGTGTTTGTTCTGGGTTACGTTGAAAATGCAGAAGATGAAAAATGGGAATCAAAAAACATCATAAATAAAACCAAAGCAAAACAAACGATAGCGAAATTCGACACGGCCGCAAAAGTAGATGTTGCGTTCTCGGAATTGCGTGCATATTGGGATAACTTGCTGAGCGTTTACAATGTAAACTCGGGCGACGAAAAGCTTGACCGTATGGTGAACATATGGAACCAGTACCAGTGTATGATTACTTTCTGTTTCTCGCGCTCAGCCTCATTTTTCGAAAGCGGAATCGGGCGTGGAATGGGATTCCGCGACTCGAACCAGGATTTGATTGGTTTTGTGCACCAGATTCCTGAACGGGCCCGCGAACGGATAATCGATATTGCTTCAACCCAATTCCCCGACGGAGGTTGTTATCACCAATATCAGCCGTTGACCAAACGTGGAAACAACGACATTGGCGGTGGTTTTAACGACGACCCGCTTTGGCTGATCCTCGGAACCATCAGTTACATTAAAGAGACAGGCGATTTCACTATACTCGACGAAATGGTGCCATTTGACAATCGCATGGATTTAGCGAAAACATTGTTTGATCACCTTACCGTTTCGTTTGACCATGTGGTTAACAACCTGGGCCCTCACGGTTTGCCATTGATTGGCCGGGCCGACTGGAACGATTGCCTTAACCTGAATTGTTTTTCGAACGATCCGAACGAATCGTTTCAGACTACTGAAAACAAGTCGGAAGGTAGTAAGGCTGAGTCGCTTATGATAGCGGGACTTTTTGTAATTTATGGCCGTGACTATGTGACCCTTTGCGGGAAACTTGGCAAAACAGATGAGGCTGCCCGCACTCAAATACATATTGATGCGATGGTTGATGCAGTAAAGAAAAACGGCTGGGACGGTGAGTGGTTTCTCCGCGCTTATGATTATTATGGCAACAAAGTCGGCAGTAATCAGAATGAAGAGGGTAAAATCTTTATCGAATCAAATGGAATGTGCACCATGGCAGGTATTGGCAAAGAAGAAGGAATGTGTGAAAAAGCACTCAACTCGGTAAAGGAACATCTTGATTCAAAATATGGGATTGTGCTGAATAATCCTGCATTTACTAAATACCATATTGAGTATGGCGAGATATCTACCTATCCTGAAGGGTATAAAGAGAACGCAGGCATTTTTTGCCATAATAATCCGTGGATAATGATAGGTGAAACCGTTGCAGGCAATGGCAACCGTGCCTGGGACTATTACCGCAAGATTTGCCCTTCCTACCTCGAAGATATCAGCGAATTACACAAAACCGAGCCTTATGTATATGCACAGATGATTGCAGGTAAGGATGCTTTTAAACCTGGTGAAGCCAAAAATTCATGGCTTACCGGTACCGCTTCCTGGAATTTTTATGCCATTACCCAGTATATCCTCGGCATTCAACCCGATTATGATGGACTTTTAATAGATCCTTGTATTCCTGAGGACTGGAAAGGATTTAAAGTTACACGTAAATTCAGGGGAGCTACTTACCAGATAGAAATTCAGAATCCCGAAGGTAAATCAAAAGGGGTAAGGGAAATGATAGTGGATGGAAAGGGACATAGTTCGAACCTTATTCCGGTATTTGGTGATGGGAAGGAACATGAAATAATTGCAGTGCTCGGTTGAGGATTTTGTAATGCAAAATAAGGATTGAAATTCTTTAAGCCTGAAAGAATCAAAAGCACCAAGGTCTGCAAAACCGAATAGCAGGTAGTAATACTTTATTGCTTTTTTGGTTTAGGGATCTTCTGACTGATCGTTGGAATTTTACGAATTACTCACTAAAAATTTTATGATGAGAAGTATAATTTTAATAGCTTGTTCCCTTATTTTGTTAACAATGAACGCATACTCCCAGCAGGTCAGTAAATATCTCTATGGTCAGAATTTCTGGCTGGCTAATGGTGATGAAAACAGGCAAGGATATTTGCATTTGCTGTGGCCAAAAATTGCCGAAAGTGGAGTTAAAATAATCCGGATTGGAGGTAACCTGTATAACCATCAATTTCCCGAAAATTCCCGCTTACTGGGTATGGTTGATTCCGTGAAAAAGGTTGGCGCTCAGCCATTAGTTCAGGTTCCATATTTTTATACCAGAAAGCAAACTGTTGATCTTGTTAACTTCCTCAACACAACAAATAAAAGAAATGTGCGGTATTGGTCAATTGGCAATGAACCTAGTCTTGAAAAAGAAAAAATCAAAATTGAAGAAGCATACAATTACCTTAAAACTATTGCCACAGCGATAAAAAGTGTTGATCCGGGCCTGAAAATTTTTGTTTACGATGAGTGCTACCTTTACGATGATTATGCTCGTATTTGTGGAGGGGATTTAGATATGGCCGGCAAAACAGATAAAGGTGCCTGGTTGATTGATGGAATTTCGTTTCATTGTTACCCGAATGGTGAAATGAATAGCAGGGAACAGGCAATTTTCAACGGTCCCGCCAGTATCCGGAGCCAGGTTGTAAAGCTTATGAACATTATTGATGCTGCCAATAAAAAGAATAACCGCACAGGTGATGCCAAGCTTTTATGGGCTCTTACCGAAACCAATATAACTTATATGAATCCCGACAGGGAGATTTCGGGATTCGGTAATCCATCCTTTCTTGGTGGGCAATACATGGCTGAAATGTTCGGCATAGGAATGGAATTTGGTGCTTTTTCAATCCACCAGTGGTGCATTAATGAAACCGATCAGGTGAGTACTGACTTTGGTTTTATTGGC
>JBBSBT010000313.1:0-4683 GCA_038250985.1 Bacteroidales bacterium | reverse complement strand
TCGCTGATTGTCGACATGATCGACGAAGTGATTGCCAATCACGATAACGAGGAGGTAATTACCAAAGTACGTGGACAGGTGAATGAAATGATGAGCGAATTTCCATTATTTGCTTCCTGACACTATTAAAACCCTTTATAATAAGCGGCATACGAAAATTTTCGTATGCCGCTTTTACTTTTGTGTTAGTAGGGATTTATGTTGTTAGCTTTCCCATTTAGCCTTTTGCTCAATACCTTATAGCAGTTGATTTTTTCTGTGTATCGATAAGTTGCCGGCTATTTGACTTTTTTTTGCAATTCCTGGGTTTCTTTTTCGGTCTCTTTTTCCGGAGGCAGCAATTGTAAATCGGGTTTCCGGAAAATATCATCCTTATGCATGGGACGTAAAATATCGCGCCAGCTGAAACCTTTCAGCATACGTTCTTCGACAGGGATATCTTTATCCGGGAACATATTCCCGGCTGGTTTATCATAGTATACAATCTGTTCAATTTTACTATCCCTTACATAAAGCCTCATGCGGCTTCCAGCTGCTTTATTAACACCAATCATGGATTTGCTGTCGTCGCGCACATAATATACCGTTTCTGCATTGCCATTTACATCAATACTCGAAAGTTCATTTTTTACGAAATACCCAATCATGTTTTTACCTCTTATCTGGTTAAACTTTTCATTGGTATCCTTCGAAACAATAAATGCAGTGCTGTACATAAATATCTGCCTTATACTGTTTTTCCCCGTCAGGATTTTAATAGTATCGGCAGTAAGCTGGTTTTTACCGGCCCATAACACGGGAAGGCGGTACATGCTTATGAGTGAATCGGAGAAATTATAATTCAGCGAATCGCAGGCTCCCTGTAAATCATTCCTGTAAAAACGGGTGTTATGGTAAGCAAATAAGGCTTTTGTTTCGTTTCTGGCAGTGTCGAAAGTGGCCATCAGTGTGTCGGCATGGAGGTAGAGAGTGTCTTTTTTATCACCCATTACAGCTACAGCTTCATTGGTGAAAAGGGTATAGCCCTTGTTACGCCAGTACTCAGCATAGTTTCCTTTGATCACAACATCCTTCACGGTATCGGTCATCACCACATGGTTCACGGCCTTCCCGTATTTGAGTTTTTCGTTATAATAAAGGCTGTCGCCAGTCAGCCGGCGGTTGTTATCAACTAATAAGGCATTTGAGCTGAAACGGGATTTGCTGTTTACGCGGTCGTACTCACCATCTTCGCAATATAAATAATTGTCCTTGCCTTTTAATATGGTAGGGCCAAGGAAATAGGAGATTCGCGAAACGGTATTGTATTTAAGCGTATCGCAATTAATTTTGTATTCAGGATTGATTAGTACTACATCATCCCTGAAAAACATAAGCTTTTGATTGGTATAATAATAACACCTGCGACTGGTAAGGACATTGTCGCCGTTAACCATTTTACCCCCGGTAGTGTAATTCGCAATGCCCGTGTTACGGTCGAAAATCATTAAATCCGTAGTGAGGGTGGTTTGTTTATCAACAAGTTTCACATCATCGCGAACGGTAGCTATTTTTGTATTTCCGTCGTAATGAAGAAATTTTCCATATAAATTCAATGTATCGCTCGATTTAATGCGTACATGGCCGTAACAGTCTATAGTGTTGGAGGTTTCATACAGCCAGGCACTGTCGCAATAAAGGTAAGCGCCTTCGTGCTCAAAAACAGGGTTGTTGAGTGCACGGGTCATATCACCCATATTGGCTGAATGCCTGAGTTCGCCTGCGTTCATTTTTATGCGCATACGCTGGGCCTGAACGGATTGTATGGCCGACAGATTTATGAAAAGCGTTATTAGTGCAAAAATGAAGAATCGAAATTTAGACATTGTCATTATAAATTCCCGGCAAAGGTAAGTAATGTAAACAAATAGTTGGCTAAGCAACAGCAGCGCAAAAGAGAGAGATGTGATTCATATTCATAATGTTTGTTAACAGCTTGGTTAAAATAGTTTGTTGCAGGTTTTCAAACTGTTTATAAATACCCTCAAAAAGTAATTATTTATTTTTGGTTAATTAAAGATATTTCTACATTTGAGTCGCTTTAAAAACATCTTTCAAATGGCTCAGCATATAGATCCAAAACTCAACTACGAAGAAACCAAACATCTGATCGGCTACGTTGCCCGGGACGAAGCCACACAGGAAACCTACGACAGGATTGGTTTTATGTCGGGGCTTGAAGTTCATCAGCAACTTAATACCAGTCAGAAACTTTTTTGCCGCTGCCCGGCAGGGGTGTACCAGAAACCCGGTGATTTTGATGCTGAAGTAATAAGGCATATGAGGCCCACCCTCAGTGAATTGGGCGAATATGACGGTACCGCGCTGATGGAGTTTAAAACCCGTAAAAATATTATTTACAGGTTAAAAAGCAAAACAACCTGTACTTACGAAGTGGATGATACGCCTCCTTTCCCACTCAACCGGCAGGCATTGGCTTATGCCATTGAGATTTCACTGGTGTCGAAACTGAATATTGTAGGCGAAGTGCATATCACCCGTAAACAATACCTCGACGGCAGTATTCCTACCGGTTTTCAACGCACTGCCATTATTGGGGTTGAAGGCGAAATTCCGCTGAAGAATAAACGGGTGCGGCTGATACAACTGAGCCTCGAAGAAGACTCCTGCCGCGAAGTCAGCGATATTGGCCATACCCGCATTTACCGTACGGACCGGCTTGGAATGCCTTTGATTGAAACGGTTACCTATCCCGATATGACAAACCCTGATGAGGTTAAGGAAGCCTGCAATTATATTCGTTTCCTGGGCCGTAGCACAGGGAAAGTTCGCACCGGTATAGGAGCAGGCCGTCAGGATGTAAATGTAAGTTGTAAAGGAGGCACCAGGGTCGAAATAAAAGGTGTTGCTCATAGCCGATGGATTCCTGAACTTACACATAACGAGTGTTTTAGGCAATGGGCATTGCTGTCCATCCGCGATATATTGAAGAAACGATTCCCGGAATCGAAAACCTGGAAACAGACCTTTGTGCCGCTTGATTTGCATGCTTTCAATTCAAGAAACGGATTTACCAAAGATGCCAAGGCCAATGGCTACAAACTGGTAGCAGTTAACCTGCCCGGTTTTAAAGGAATACTTTCGCATTTCACACAGCCCGGGAAAATATTTGCAAACGAACTCAGTGAGCGGCTGAAAGTAATTGCCTGCATCGAATTGCCTAACATGACGCATAGCGAGGAATCGGATCCGTTGTTTACCGCAGATGATTGGGAAAAAGTAAATACTTTAATCAAACCTGGTGAAAATGACGCGCAAATCATTATCCGGGGACCCGAAGACGATATAAAAACAGCGCTTGAAACCATTGAGGAACGTTGTCGTATGGCTTTTGCCGGTGTTCCGCCCGAAACCCGTAAGTCATTCGAAAACGGAACCACCATTTTCGAACGTGTGCTTCCGGGAGCCGACCGCATGTATCCCGATACCGATTCCGCTCCAATTCCTTTGGAAAATGAATACATTGAATTGTTGGGTAAAAATAAACCGGAAGAAGTGATAGCGCGGTATGAACGCCTGAAAAACTGGGATGTTCCTGAAGACTGCTACACTTATATTTTCAGGAAAAATCTTTTTCCGCTTATTGAGCGTATCAACAAAGAACTGGATATAGCCCCCGCTTTTACCGGAAAATTTTTCGGGCATGCAGTAAAATGGGTCGAAGGACAATACAAACCGGCAGCAGAATTCGATTACAAAATCGTTTACGCTTTGTTGCGATTTATAAAACAAAGAAACCTTGATATAGGGATTGCCCACCGCATGCTTCCACTGGTTTATCAATATCCGAAAATGGAATTTGAATCGGTTCTTACCAGTATTAACTTTAAGCAGATTCCAAAGGATGAAATCGTATCAAAAATCCCGTTCCTACGGAAAAAATTTACTGAAATCCGACGATCATCAGGACCCGTTGTTGAACACGATTGGATTATGGGCCAACTTCGCCGGCAGGCACTGGGGAATATGAAAATGGCGGAGCTGCATGAAGCCGTGTGGGGTAGCGAAGTTAATAGTTAAAAGTTAATGGAAAATAGTGATAGAAAAAATCAAAGAACGATCAAATACAAGTTAACTGCCAATTTATTTATTAGAACACAGCTTGTTGATTATCAATCATGTAAATAACAACCATTAACGGTTTTCCAATAACCATTAACTGTTTTCTAATAACCATTAACTGTTTTCTAATCACCATTAACTGTTTTCTAATCACCATTAACTGTTTTCTAATCACCATTAACTGTTTTCTGATAACCATTAACCATTTTCAAATAACCATTAACCAAATCGCAACTAAGAATGACTGACGATATTTTTCAAGGCTACAAAGGAGCAGCGCTCGAAGTACTCAAAAAATTCAATGCACGGGTTTGGGGGCAGACCATTGTGAAGACATCGCGGGGTGAGTTTATAGGAACGCTTCTTCCACGCTCCGAAAATGATGATGATCAGCATATTGTAATGAAAATCCCTACCGGATACAACATTGGTCTTGATATAGCTACCATTACCAGCATGAAGGAAACAGGCTATAAAAAAGCCAATTATAAAATCCCTGAAAAAGAATTTCCCTATACCGAAGGATTACCAAAAGTAAAACTTATTGGCACGGGTGGAACG
>JBBSBT010000312.1:0-4688 GCA_038250985.1 Bacteroidales bacterium | reverse complement strand
GGTAGCAAAAGCCGGTGTTCTGTATTTTTTATGAAGCTTCGAAAACCTGGGAGGAAGCAATCCATCGCGGCTCATGCTCATCCAGATACGTGGCTGCCCCACCTGGAAAACCAAAAGAACGCCTGCCATTGCAATAACAGCTCCCAGCGCAATAACACCGGAAAGTTTGGTAAGATGTAGCTTTTCGAAAGCAAATGCCAGCGGATCGGAAACACCCAGCTGACTGTAATTAACCATACCTGTAAGCACCAGGCTTATAGCTACATACAATACAGTTGTAATAACCAAAGCATAAATCATGGACCGTGGCAGATCGCGCCGCGGATTCCGGCATTCCTCAGCCGTGGTCGAAATAGCATCGAAACCGATATAGGCAAAGAAAACGCCCGAAACGCCTTTTAATACGCCGCTGATGCCATTCGGAGCAAACGGGCTCCAGTTTTCAGGATCAATATAAAAAGACCCAACGGCGATAACCAGCATCAGGATCCCGATTTTTATAAGCACCATGATGTTGCCTGCCATTTTAGTTTCGTAAATGCCTTTGTACACCAGGTAGGTAATAAAAACAACAATTCCCAGGGCAGGGATATCAGCAATAAACTTTATGTCTCCAAAATGCGGTGCCGAAATCCATGCCTGGTAGGCTTCGCGGATATTTGTGTCGAGTCCCGCCACGGTAACACCCGATTGTAGTTGAACTGTTGCCAGCTTAAATCCTTTGGCCGCGCTCAGGTAATCAATGGCAAGGTATTCGGGAATATGGATATGCAGGCCTGCCAGCAAACCTGTGAAATAACCGGACCACGATATAGCTACGGCAATATTGCCGATGGCATATTCCATTATCAGATCCCAGCCGATGATCCAGGCAATCAGTTCTCCGAAACTCGCGTATGCATAGGTGTAGGCGCTTCCGCTGATAGGAATGGCTGATGCAAATTCGGCATAACACATGGCCGACAAACCACAGGCGATGGCAGTAAAAATAAATAACAATGAAACGGCAGGCCCACCGCTGGCAGCAGCAGTACCAATGGTACTGAAAATGCCGGCACCAATGATGGCTGCAATTCCCATGGCTGTGAGGTCGCGCACTCCCAGGCGGCGTTTCATCAAATCAGGACTGCCCTCGTCGGCATGACGAAGGATCATTTCAATAGACTTTTTTCTGAAAAGATTTTGCATGCTAAATGGCTGGCGCTGTAAAAATAGGAGATATTTATGAAATAAGTAAAATTTTTGTGTATTTATAGGTTTGCATATTACACCTTTCGGTTTCAATACGTTTCCAGTTTAATTTAACCAGAAATAATTATAACAAAAAAGCGCCAGGTTATGACGCTTTTAAAGATTTAATATAAGTGGTAAATGCAAGTCGAAGCATTAAAATTGATAATACCGGGAGTTTGTTAAAAAGGACTGACAGTAATCTCAAGGCCGCTTTGGATTAACACTTCCATTGGTAATGTGGGTATATTCCCGTTCAGATTTCCATATAGAGTTAAGATGAATGGCTTACTAACTGTAGAAGTAATATCAACATCCTTGACCACGAAGTCAATTGAACGGTCTGTAGCATTTATGGTTGGGGATGTTGCTATTTCGACAGGTAAACCCCCTTCAGGTGTCACTGTAATACGTGCGGAACTTAACCAATTGATTGTGGCCGATTCAGGCGATACTATAGAAACCCGCATTTTATAAAAACTGACGCGATCTACTATTCCGGCACCTGGTCCGATAATGCTATCGATATTAATAGCAGGGTTTGTTTGCGAATACAGCACCAACTCAGATTTAAACAGTGTTGATGTATCTATAGTAAATTGAGTATCAGGTAAGTCGTACTTTACTTTGAACGTGGTTGCTTGTTTTATTTTTTCACACGATTGTAAAAAGACGAACGATATTCCAACACCAAACAGAAGTATTAGGGTAATCCGGGATTTAGTTTTCATAATAACAGGATTGAGCAATTAACGAATTAAGTTTATCAGGTTCACCGATAGGGTATGTCCAAGTAAACGTTTATTATGTGTAAAAGTTGTTTGTTTAGAGTGACGTATTCAGAAAGATTGATTTATATTTAATAAACCTTTTATCAATAAGTAATTTTCGATAACGAATAAATCAATAATTTTATTAAACCTAAATGGCTTCAGTCCGAAATTCCGAAAGATACGAATAGGGGGAATCCGGGTGTTAAATGCTCCTGTTTTTATCTGCCATCATCTCTATGGCTGCATTTATTATTCCGTCTGCATCAATTCCACACTCATGGTGCAGTTCTTCGAGGGTTCCCTGCTCCACGAAACGATCGGGAATACCCAGCCGATGTATGGTGGCATTATGATACCCGTTATCACTGGCAAATTCGGTAACAGCGCTACCCAGGCCGCCGATAAGCGAGCCATCCTCAAGGGTGATTATTTTTTTAAACTTCCTGAAAACCGTATGCAACAGTTTCTCATCAATAGGTTTCAGGAAACGTATATCATATAATGCTGCATCAATATGGTTTTCAACAAGTTGATTACATGCTTCCAGGGCGACATTGCCGGGATGGCCTATCGAAATAATTGCGAGGTCTTTCCCTTCGCGTATTTGGTGGCCTTTTCCAACAGCCAGTTCAGTGAATGGCGTCTTCCATTCCGGTAAAACACCGCGTCCACGTGGATATCGGATAGCAAATGGTCCCATTCCTTCGAGCTGAGCGGTAAACATCATATTGCGCAGTTCTTCCTCGTTCATGGGCGAACAGATGGTGATATTAGGAATTGCCCTCAGGTAGGCCAGGTCATAAACGCCATGATGCGTGGCTCCGTCTTCACCTACCAGGCCGCCACGATCGAGACAAAAAACAACATGCAGGTTCTGAAGCGCCACGTCATGAATTACCTGGTCATAAGCCCGTTGCATGAAACTGGAATATATATTGCAGAAAGGGATTAGCCCGCTTGCGGCCATCCCCGCCGAAAAAGTAACCGCGTGTTGTTCTGCAATTCCTACATCAAAGGCACGGTCGGGCATTTTGGCCATCATCAGGTTAAGGGAGCAACCGGTGGGCATAGCAGGTGTAACACCAACTATCTTGTCATTCATCTCGGCCAGCTCAATAATTGTTTTTCCAAAAACAACCTGGTACTTGGGCGGTTGATTCTGACAATGCGTTTCTTTTAGTTCACCGGTTTCCATGTTAAAAATACCCGGCGCATGAAATAGAGTCTGATCCTTCTCCGCTTTTTCATAGCCTTTGCCTTTCACAGTTACCACATGCAGCAGTTTTGGACCGGGGATATTCTGCAAATCACGCATCAAATGGACCAGCCTCACCACATCGTGCCCATCGACCGGGCCGAAATACCTGAATCCAAAAGCTTCGAAGAGATTACTCTCCTTTAGCAGGGTTGTTTTCACGGCATTGCCAAGCTGTTTCACCACGGCTCTTGAATTAGCGCCATATTGGGTTTTCCCGCCCATGAGCCACCATACTTTATCTCTGATCCTGTTATAGGTTCTTGATGTGGTTATATCAGTCAGGTAACGCGAAAGTCCACCTACACTTTTATCAATTGCAATGCCGTTATCGTTGAGGATGACCAGCAAGTTAGCCTGGGAAGCACCGGCATTATTGAGGGCCTCCATAGCCATGCCTGCGGTAATTGAGCCATCGCCGATTACGGCAATATGTTGCTGATTATTCTTGCCAAGTAATTCTGCAGCTACGGCCATGCCCAGTGCCGCCGAAATGCTTGTGGATGAATGACCTGTGCCAAACGCATCGTATTCGCTTTCCGAAATCCGCGGGAATCCACTGATGCCATGTAAAGTGCGGTTTGTAGAAAATATATCTTTTCGGCCTGTGAGTATTTTATGTGCATAAGCCTGGTGGCCCACATCCCATATCAGTTTATCGTCGGGTGTGTTAAACGCATAATGGATTGCCGCAGTTAGCTCCACTACTCCAAGGCTGGCACCCAGGTGACCCGGGTTACGGGAAATCACCTCCAAAATAAACTGGCGGACATCTGCACACAGCCGGGGAAGTTCGTCAATAGAAAGTTTGCGAAGATCAGCCGGTAAATTAATATCTGATAGCAGTGTTCCCTTTGCGGGTGTCATAAGATGATTTTGGAATGTAAAAGTAAGATTTTCCAGTTAAACCGAACCCGTTTAATTGATATTATTACGTTTAAGGATTATTAAGAAATCCCGGGGCTCAAAAATCTTTATCACTCCCGATAAAATAGAATGGGATTGAATTGTTAAAGCAGAAAGAACCTGAACGCAAAAAGTACCAACTATTTTACAAAAATCCCAGTTCCAGCATTCCTACTTCAGTGATCATATTCCGGTCCCAGGGAGGTTCAAATGTCAGGGTAACCTTTGCATCTGTAACCCCGTCCACATTTTTAACCGCTTCATGTACGTCAATGGGAAGGCTTTCGGCAACCGGGCAGTTGGGGGCGGTAAGTGTCATAGTTACATGTGCAACAAAATCATCATCCACAAGGATGGTATAGATCAGACCCAGGTCATAAATATTTACAGGGATCTCAGGGTCATAGATGGTTTTTATAACCTGGACTATCCGCTCGGAGATCATATCTTTTTCTATTTGTTTACGCATTGAAGAATGGGATTAGGGGTTGGGGTTCAGGATTTAGAGACTGGTGCCCGGAATT
>JBBSBT010000311.1:0-4703 GCA_038250985.1 Bacteroidales bacterium | reverse complement strand
GAAATACCGTTTCTTTACTTACGGTGATGCCATGTTGATTCTGTAAAAATAAAGACTCATTGAAATATTGAAAATCCCTTCGGAAGAGGGGATTTTTTTTTGACCTTTGCTGATGTAAATTTATTAATAATGACGGGTTGGCACTATGCTAATTAGTCAACTTAAAACCCGGCTATGGAATCAATCAGAAAAATATATAAAACCGGCCTCGGTCCATCCAGCAGTCATACCATGGGGCCGCGCTTTGCTGCTGAGAAGTTTCGGATAAAAAACGAGGCGGCTACAGTGATCCGGATTACGCTTTATGGCAGCCTGGCTGCAACCGGCAAGGGACATCTGACGGATAAAGTACTTCGTGAATCATTTCCGGAGGATAAGGTGAAAATAATCTGGCAGAAAGACACCGTTTTGCCCCAGCATCCTAATGGGTTGAAATTTGAAGCTCTCGATAAAACAGGAAAGTTGCTTGATGAATGGACCGTTTTCAGTGTTGGCGGAGGCGATATTGAGGATGAAGAAATGAAATCACAGAAAGTAAACGTTTATCCTCATACTAAAATGAATGATATCCTGAAGTGGTGCCATCAGAACGGCCGAACACTCTGGGAATACGTTGAATTACACGAAGGCGAAGATATCTGGCTTTTCCTGGCTGAAGTATGGAAAACCATGAAGGAATCCATAATACGCGGGCTGGAGCACGAGGGTGTTTTGCCCGGAATTTTACACCTGCAGCGAAAAGCTTCAACCTATCATATCAAAGCCAAAAGCTCGGCTGGAACCTTGCAGAAACGAGCCCTGGTCTTCGCTTACGCACTTGCCGTATCCGAAGAAAATGCCGGTGGCGGAACCATTGTCACTGCCCCTACCTGCGGATCATGCGGGGTAGTACCGGCAGTGCTTTATCATTTACAGAATACCTATGAATATTCGGATATCAAAATACTCCGGGCGCTGGCTACTGCAGCACTGATAGGAAACCTGGTAAAACAAAATGCTTCTATTTCAGGCGCTCAGGTTGGTTGCCAGGGTGAAGTGGGTACTGCCTGCGCAATGGCTGCCGGAGCTGCAGCACAGCTTTTCGGAGCCACGCCTTCGCAGGTTGAATATGCAGCTGAAATGGGTCTCGAACATCACCTCGGTTTAACCTGCGATCCTGTTGCCGGACTGGTGCAGATTCCCTGCATTGAGCGAAATGCCATCGGTGCAGGACGTGCCATGGACGCCAGCGCTTATGCCCTGCTTTCGGATGGTCAGCACAGGGTAAGTTTTGATAAAACCTGTCTTGCAATGAATCAGACCGGACACGATCTGCCTAATATTTACAAGGAAACTTCTGAGGGTGGACTGGCGCTGTTTATGAAATAGATTGATGGGGTTGAAGAGATTGATGGGATTGATGGGATTGATGGGATTGAATGGAATGACCAGAGATTTTATTCAGAATCAAAATATCTCAAATGGACCGAAAGTCCATCATTAAAATCGTTTAACAGACTAATAACCTTAAAACTGATGAAAAAATTCGCCATCATAGTCGCAGGAGGTACCGGAACCCGCATGAAGGGAGATGTTCCCAAACAGTTTATGTTGCTGAGTGGAAAACCTGTTATTCAATATTCGATTGAGGCCTTCCATTTATTTGATCCTTCTATGCAGATCATTTTAGTCGTTCATCCCGACTTCAAGGCATATTGGGAAAAATTATGCCTTGAACATAAAATGGTAATTCCTCACAGGGTTGTAACGGGAGGAAAAACCCGTTTCGATTCGGTGAAAAACGGGCTGGGCCTGATTGAAGACGATGGCCTGGTTGCCATTCACGATGCGGCAAGGCCTGTTATAGACACAGGTTTTGTTTCACAGCTGTTTTCAGAAGCCGGAACATACGGTTCGGCAATACCCGGTATTGCATTAAATGATACGATCCGCGTAATAGAAGGTGACACTTCGGAGCAGCTCGACCGCAGATTTCTGCGGGCCATGCAAACGCCGCAGGTATTTAAGGTTTCCGAATTAAAACGGGCATATACACAATCCTTTACCCAGCTATTTACTGATGATGCTGCGGTGATGCAGGCTGCGGGGTTTCCGTTGCATTTAGCGGATGGGAGAAAGGACAATATCAAAATCACTCATATCCAGGATATTGCTGTCGCAGAAGTGCTTTTGAAGTTTTAAATTACGAAAGCGCAAAGGACACAGAGAATTACCGGGTTTGTATAAAAGCAGAGGTTGCTTTTCGTCCCTTCCATTCATACCTCCCGGTATTTCCGGCAATTCCAATAATAAGGGTGTACAAAGCATTCAGCAATTCCATTAAAGGAAATAACCAAATCAATGCTGATGTTTTTTGAAAACGATTGTAACTAATCACCAAAGGCAAATCAATGATCAGTTTTCCGGCATAAAATACCAGGAAAAGGTTTAAAAAACCGGAAAATACAATGGCCGAAAAAGCAGTTACAATCAGCCAGGTATTGACCATAAAAACAAGCAGGGAGGCTGCAATTAAAAGCGGATCGCTATATCCCCGGCTTTTGGAAACCCAGCGTATCCGCTGATGAATGAATGGTTTAAAACCCTGTGTTGACGGAGTATCAACAATAGCTTTTTCGGATCGCAAAAACCGTATAGCCGATGCCCCGAAATTCTTTTTTATACTCAGCATCATGAACATATCATCGCCCGACGAATATTGAATGTTGCCGGTGAAACCTCCGCAGGTTTCATAAGCATTCCGGGTAAAAGCAATGTTTGCCCCGTTGGCCAGCAATGGAAACCCGGCATTACACGATCCCGCAGCGGATGAAATAAGGCTCGTAAATTCAAGTGACTGAAGTTTGCCGAAAAAACTCCCGCCAGCCGTCATACGCACCGGGCCAAGTATCATTTGCGGTTTATAAACTGAATAATATGCCGCAAGAGCCGATATCCAGCTTACAACCGGAGTACAGTCGGCATCCGTAATTACAATCAGTTCACCGCCGGAAACTTTGATTCCCTGTCCGATAGCTGCCTTTTTACCGGAACCGTCTTTCACGCCCGGGCTGACTAATTTCAGATTTTGGATTCCAGCGTTACGTGCAATCATTTCCTCAACCAACCTGGCCGTGTGGTCATCTGATTGATCATCAACAATAATTATTTCAAACAAATCAGAGGGGTAATCCTGCCGGAGAAGGATTTCGAGCAGATTTTCAATATTTGAGGCTTCATTCCGGGCGGCAACAACAATACTTATTTTGACTTCCGGCGATTTAAGTGTTTTATTAAATCCCTTCAACCTCCACCATCCAAATGATATTGCTGCAATAAGAACCGCATAGCAAAGAATAATCAGGATTGAAATAGAAGAAAATATCATCGTCTGAAGAATTTAAGCCTGAACACAACCAGCACACCGGCAAGCGATGGAACAGCAATATTTAAAAGCCAGATAAGCGTAGAGGCTGAAACTACTGCCAATGCAGCTTCTGAATCCAAACCCGTATTTCCATAAAGCAAGCCAAAAAGAAAAACAGAAACTGAACCACGTACACCTATTTCCGTAAGAGCAACCGTTGGAATTGCTGCCAATACCAGGTAAAGAACAGGGATAACCAGCATACACTGTGCCATCGTGAAATTCAGTTCCATTAAGCGGATAGCCAGGAAAAACTGTATTGAAAACACCAGGTAACGTATTGTGCTGAGCAGTAATGTTTTCAGCAGGAGTGGCTTTGGACAATCAGCCATGGCATCAATGCCGGTTTTAATCCTTTGCGAATGTTTTGCAGGTAAAAGTATTGAAATGCGATGGAGAACCGATATGTTGAAAAAAGCAAACAGCGAGACCAGCGAGATTATAATAAGGGTGATCGAAAATCCCCGCACAAGCCAGGTGCTTTCAAACATGACTAAAGGAAGGTAATGCGGCGCAAAAATCACATATGCAACAGTTCCCAAAACTATGGTAACGAGCAACTGGCTGAAGCTACCGACAATGGTAAGCAGAATGGCTTTTAGCGGATCCGTTTTTTTTAATATAAAAACCCTACCAATAAACTCCCCGGTCCGGTTTGGCGTAAAGATACTGACAGCCAGGCCACCGAGAATTGCCTGAAACGCCATTTTAATACTTACACTCTCTGCCTGGCCGAGTAGCAACCTCCATTTAAAAGCTTCAATCCCCCAGTTGATAATCATAAGCAAAACCAGTGCTATACCTATTGAATTTGTATTTTTACCATTGAGAACAGATTCAAAAAAGATGTCCATCTGTGACGTCGGAAGCGCATAAATACGATAAAAAATATACGATAGCGCCAGGGTAGCAATAACAAGCCTTGTGGCAATATCCAGTGTTTTTCGTACTTTTGGTGTTAGAATCACTTTCAGAACTTGGAGATTAAGGATTTGAAATAAAAGAGTTTCAGAGTTTCAGTTTCCTGAAATTGTTATCAGGAACTTTAAAAAACAACGTTTTACAATATCAAACAACATAATTTTTACAAAACTTTGGCAAGCGAACGCATTATACTAGGCATTGACCCCGGAACCAATATTATGGGGTTCGGTTTAATTGTGGATAAAGGTAAGAAAATTGAGCTTATTGCACTCGATGTGATAAAACTTGACCACCTGGATACTCATCCGCTGAAGCTGAAACATATTTTCGAGAAAGTGCTGGGGCTGATTGACCATTATCATCCTGACGAGGT
>JBBSBT010000310.1:0-4704 GCA_038250985.1 Bacteroidales bacterium | reverse complement strand
TTTGATTCGTGTTTATACATCTGAACCAGCCGGTTGGCAAATGTTTCGATGAGAAATTGTATATCGGAAGACTTGCGGGTGCTTTGGTAATAGTACAAACCTTTTATAGCGAAAGCCATTGTCCGTGTGGAAGTAATTTTTTCGAGCTTAGGCAATGCCTTTTCAATCATTGTTTCGGCTTTATTTATGATTTCCGAAGGTAAAATGTGAGCCAGCGATACTATATATCCCAGCGCCCAGATGGCTCTTCCGTTGGAATCATCCAGGTTGACCTCATCATTCTGACCGGTAAACTGACGGTACTTATCCACATAATTTAAAAAATCACCGCCGGGTTGCTGGCAAAACTCTATGAAATCGACATATTTATGGATATAATTCAAATCCCTTTTATCGGGAGTTAATTTGTAATGCATACAAATGGAGACCAGTGCCCGTGCATTATCATCCAGGGTATACCCCGTAGAGATGTCGGGCAGGTTTACTTTTGAGAATTGTATCATTCCCACATCAGTCGTCATGGCAAACAGGTGATCGAGTTTGATTTCAGGCAGGTTATACTGAATTGTAATCTTTCCTCCCGCAAGTTCCTTAAATAACATGGCATGGGCTACAGCCGAATTTTCCCAGGCTGTGGAGACTATTTTCTGTAAGGAATGTATGCTCATGCGTTTGCGCAAGGGCCCATCGTTCAGTAATTTTAACGCACCTTTTGCCAATTGTTGTGAGTTGCGGAAATCAAAAATAATTCCTGTATCCTTTGTCAGAACTTCCTTTGCATGAGGAATAGGGGTTGAAATGATTGGACAGGCGCAACTCATGGCATAGGCAAAAGTGCCGCTTACTGCCTGGTTAGGATCGTTGGTGGTGAACACATATATATCAGTAAGCTGCAGGTATTCGAGCAAATCGGGTAGCGACAGGTAGCTGTTTATAAACCGCACATGATCCTGAAGTTTATACTGTGCTACTTTTTGAAGAAGCATTTCACGGTATTTCTCGCCTTCTTCTTTCACTACTTCCGGGTGGGTCTTGCCAATTAACAGGAATATTGTTTCAGGATGCGTTTTTACAATTTCCGGTAATGCTTCCAGGGTAGTTTCAATACCTTTTCCCGAACTCAGCAGGCCGAATGTTGAAAGGACTTTGCGTCCCGATAAACCATATTTTTTCTTCAACGATTCCGCATTCAGATGAGGTACCAGGTGCGTGCCATGGGCGATCACGGATATTTTTTTCTTCGGGATACCGTAATCATCCGTTAATAATCCGGCCGAAGTTTCCGTCATTACCACCAGTGATTCGCACACTGAAGCAATTCTTTTAACTTTTAATCGCAACTGTTCATCGGGATGTGGAAGTACAGAGTGAAATACGACAGCAACCGGTTTAGTGAGGGTATATAGAAAATCCAGAAAAGCCTGTTCCTGTTTCCGGAAGAATCCAAACTCATGCTGGACAACCACAATCTGAATCCGGTTGTCGTTATTGATATTTTGGGCCAGTTTTTCGTATTCGGCCGCAACGGATGTTTTCAGCACATGTTTAACCTCGTTTGGATACGAATAATTTATTTCCCCTGATTCCAACGCACAGATGTTTATGGTTAAGGAATTGCTGAACGCATTATTAAGCGATTTTATCAGGTCCTGCGAATACGTTGCTATCCCGCATTCCCTGGGTGGATATGAGGTAACAAACAGAATCTCAGCCAGGTGACTTGTGGGATACTGTTTTGATTTTTGTGTGTTTTTAATAACTTTTATCCTGGAATGTGTCTTGTTTTTTTTGTCAATCAACGCTTCGCGATGTCCAGTGTGTTTTTTTGACCGAGGTGAAATTATTTTATTTTTCATGATTTGTGTTATTAGTTAAAATTATTGCCAACAATACAGATTTCCACAGGTGATTATATCAGTATGTGAATCTGCCCATCTTCAAATAATGTATTTCCCCGAAGGGATGTGCATTAGGATAAGCTACATTATAAAAGCCCGTTTTGTAATTGGGGCAGTATCATTTAAAATACGTTCCCGGTAATTCGCTGACAGGATTATTCTGGTCTGTTAATACAAGACAAACATAAAGTTTATACAGCCTTATGGTTACTTGGTAACCATTCATCTTTGGCAGCAATAAAAGGGTAGTTTATGGTGTAGCTTCACTTAGGAAAAAGGAGCATGGTTGGTCACCAACCATTTTAAGTTGCCTAAAGATAGTTATTTTTTTCATCAGATTTTATATTTTCATCAGATTTTTTTTTAAGAGAATATAGTTTAAGCCACATTCAGTGTATTCCGGCATTTCTCCCCGATAATAAACACCCTATGTTTTGAGACTATCATTTCAATTTCATTTTAATTTTTTTAAGGATCGGGGGTATTTTTAATGTGGCAGGCATAGTGTCGCCTAATACGAATCCCCAGGGCTTTAAAGGTTCAATATGATCGAAAATGAGTTTTACAATGGCAAGGAGTGGTATGGACAGGAACATACCTGGTATGCCCCACAACGCATTTCCGGCAAATACTACTATTATGGAGAAGAGCGCATTGATTTTTACTTTGGAGGAAACTATGAGAGGTACGATCAGGTTATTGTCAATGAGTTGGATAATGTAATAAATTACCAGTACATATACAGCATACCAGGCTGAGTCCTTGGTGGCCAGAGCAACCAGCATGGGTAAGGCGACTGCAACCAGTCCCCCTATGTACGGAATTACATTGAGCAATGCACCTAGAATACCCAGTAGGATCGCATAATCAACTCCAAGTAGCAGAAGGGCCGCAATTTCCAAAACGGCTATAATTACAGCTTCGATAACAAGTCCTGACAGGTAGCGCTGAATTACCGATTTGGTCTGTGATACAATTTTACTTACATCACTATGGTTATCGGGGCCAAAGAGCCTGTGAATGAATTCAATCAGGAGTTTATTGTAATATAGAATAATAAAAACATACACCGGAATCAGGAACAATACCATCAGCGTGTTGCCGACGGCGAAAAGTGTTTGCCCGATGGCAGCGTTGCTGTTACTGAGCAGTTCGGCTTTGGTTTTAACAATCCATTTATGAACTTTCCAGGGATTTATATCAAAATATTTTGAAAACCAGCTTGTAGCCTGGCTAAGCATCAATGTAAATTTGTCGACCAGCAGTGGCCATGTTTCACTGAACTTACTTGCCTGCCTGGATATAAGTATCGCCAGTGCTGCAGCCACTATAAAAGTTAAGGATAGTGTAATGATAATAGCCAAAACCCTGGGGATTTTTCGGTCGATAAAGAAATTTACCACCGGGTGAAGTACTATGGCAATTATAACTGCAAAAACAACAGGCACAATAATACCCTGTGCTATGTATAGCATGCTGATAAAAACATACAACCCTACTAAAAGGAGTGCTGCCTTGGCGTAGAATGGTAATTTAATGTCTTTATCTAATATCACGGTTGTATTGGATTCATTACTTTTAACCTGAGAACATAATGCTGTTTAATACCGATATGAAATTCATAATAGTCCATCCCGATAAATATCGGGAGAACTAAACGAATTTCTGAGCGGTATTTACCACTGTAGAATTTTAAAACGGCCTTTGGCCTGTTATAAAATTCACATTGGTATAATTTAGGCAGATGCTGATGCAACTGCATGAACCTGAACAAAAAGAGGATGACAATTATCGAAATGATTTATTGAAAAAGACATCAGAATGAGGTTATAATTTAAGAAACCGCATCTGATGTCTTTACTTTACAGATTTTAAGTATAATTATTAAAACTTTAAACCGTATTTACATTAAATTGCTTTCGCAATAGATGAAAACCTCATAAATGTTTTATTTCTGAGCAGTTTTAACATCCTTTTCTACTTTGTCGGATGTGGCCTTTACCTTTTCGGCAAATCCGGAAACATCTTCCTTAACTTTTTCGAATTTTTCGTTCATGCTTTCTTTAAACTCATCGAATTTGTTTTTTAATGAACCCGAGTAGTCTTTTCCCTTTTTAGATATTTTATTTCGGGTATCCGATCCTTTTTCGGGGGCTAATAAAATCCCCAATACTGCACCGGCAGCTATACCGGCCAATAATCCTAATGCAATTTTTCCTGTACTCATAATTTATTTTATTAAAGGTTTACAGTAAGATGACAACTAACAATATAATAAGAAGTATTGCACCAACTGAAAGATAGACATACTGTCCGGTTTCATGAAGTCTTTGTTTTATGGATCGTACTTCTTTTCTCAACGCTTTCTTTTCTGAACCTTTCAGATCTGATTTGTCCATCTTACCTATTTCATCAAGTCTGTTCAGAAGGATTTTAGTCTCTGCTGTTTCAGCAGGTGCTTTTACAACCATCGAAGAGGTTGCAGCATTTTTCGTTGCAGCAGCATTGGATTGAGTCGGGTAAAATGTTAGTGACAAAAATATCGCCATTACTGCAAAAGTGATTTTTTTCATAGTATCTGATTTTGTTAATTTATTTATAATACTCTTCTGCCTGAAATTATCCTGAATATTACTGCTATTAAAGCAATAACAAGCAGAATGTGAATGATGCCGCCTGCACTGTAAGCGAAAAACCCGATCGCCCATGCGACAACCAGAATTACTGCAATGATGTAAAGTAGATTTCCCATGACTTAAAATTGTTTGATTAAATTAAAATTATTGTTTCAGTACTAAAAGCTTTT
>JBBSBT010000309.1:0-4719 GCA_038250985.1 Bacteroidales bacterium | reverse complement strand
GGATGGAGTCCTGATATTGTTCACTGTCACGGTTGGATGTCGGCACTTACGCCAATTTATATTAAAAGAGTATATCACGAAAATCCTCTTTTTGCTGCTACAAAAGTAATTCTGTCGATATACGACGACGATTTCACGGAACCCTTGCATCCTAACCTGCAGTTGAAATTGAAGCACGAAAATATTTCCATGAAGGATCTCAAGCATTTTAAAAAACCTGATTTTGTGAGCCTTATGAAAGCAGCCATCGATTTATCCGACGGTGTCATCATTGCCAGTCAACAGATTAACAGCGAACTGGCTGAATATGTTGAGCAGGCTGGAAAACCAATTCTCCCATTCCAGGATGAAGATAATTACATCCGGGCATATAATGAGTTCTACGACAAAATATTGCAAAACTAGTCAGTTTCATTTGTATCATTATCTATTAACCAATCAAAAAATATAACCCTTGAAAAGGCTAGTCTATCTCCGCTATTTAACATTTATTGCACTGCTTTCATTGTCAGTTTTTTCCTGCACCAAAGAGACTTCTCCTATTGGATTAGGACTACTCGAACCCGCTGAATTGCTCAGTATGGGCTATACTGATACCGTTCAGATAACGGCCTATACCATACCGGATGATTCAATTTATACACGCAATATCACGGTTAATAGTGTTGCTTACATTCAATTAGGCAGTATGTACGATCCGCTTTTCGGTAAGACCACCTCTGATTTTTATTCCCAACTTAATCTTACGAGTACCAGGACCCGCTTTGGTGCCTACCCCACTTTCGATTCTGCATATCTTTACCTTCCGTATTTTAATTCGTATGGAGATACACTCAGCAACATGACCTATCGTGTCTATAATCTGACCGAAAGTGTGGATTCAGTGCATTCGTATTCCTATAACACGCTTAGCTATGACCCCGATCCCATTGGTGAAATTACATTCCTTCCAAAACCACACGACAGTGCCTTCTATAATGGTGTAAAACAAGCCCCGGTTCTTAGGATTCCGATCAATTCAAGATTTGGGAATAAGGTTCTTAGTATTACCGATACCACAACCCTCAATACCAATGCAGATTTTGTTAAAACATTTAAAGGCATTTGCATTATTGCCGAACCACAGAACACAGTAGGCAAAGGATCAATTATTACTTATGCCATGCCTGGGAATTATTTTAAACTGGAGATGTATTATCACAATGTCGGGGATACAGTAAAGATATATGACTTTGCCATAGGTACTACTACTCCGAGGTTTCAGCATTATAATCACAATGGATATGCCGAAGCTATTCCTGCCATACGGCAGCAATTAGCAGGTAATATCAGCCTTGGTCAGCAGTTTATTTTTGCCCAGGGACTGGGGGGGATGAAAATTAAATTGCAATTCCCTAACCTCAACAAATGGTTCGATACCGAAAAGATAATCGTTAATGATGCTCAACTTGTATTAGGCAATGCTTCTGTTTCGGATGTGTTCGGGAACCCGTCTTATCTTTCTCTAAGAGGTGTCGGCGAAAATGGGACAACAAGTCCATATAGCATTGTTGATGAAAATGAAAGTGCTTCTTACTTCGATGGGACCTACAATGTATCCTCTAATTCGTATCGTTTCAGACTGACAAGGTATATACAACAGGTTTTAACCGGCAAAATCAGAAACAACGGTCTGCACCTGGTTATTCCGACTTCCAATGTTGTCGGATCGCGTCTGGTGCTGAACGGCACTTCCTCCCCTCAATCAGATTTAAAACTTTACATCAGGTACACCAGGCTTAAATAGCATTCCCTGTTGACAAAATACCGTTGTAAAGAGAATTGTCTGTCAGAACCTTTGTATCCGAATGGAAACAGAAATCAGTCTGTTTGAAAAATACACACAGTTCAAAACTACCGATTTACTGAAGTCCGGATATATTTGTTATTGAACTGTATCAGTCAAATGGATATTTGCGAATCTTATTTATTACCAGTATAGATCTAATGCCAACCTAGTTGTTATTCTATTCCACGAAAACAAGGTAGTGCAGTATAAATCCTTATCTTTCCGGTGAGATTTAGAATCGCTTTAATTAATTTCCGGTTTTCTTTTGGGACAGAATCGCCATTTTGAAAATACTAAGATCAATGGTTTTTTGGCTCGGATAAATTTTAACACCCCATATGACTATAAATCAAAATACCGGAAGGACGCAAAAGAGGATTCCTGTATATTGGCATGATCCTGGTAACTATGGATGTGGATCATTATCTAAAATTCAGGATTGTTCAGATTTATTGTCAGTACATTATTAAGTGCTTGTCGGAATTTAGAAAGAAATTAAGATAAAAGTCCGGCTATCTTGTTGCCGTCAGGCAACATTTAGTAATTTTGCATGTTATTAAAACAGCTTTAATAAGATCTCATTAATTAAATAGAAGTTTAATAATCATATATTCTAAAATATTATGTGCGGAATTGTTGCATACATAGGCAAACAACAAGCTTGCCCGATTTTACTTGGCGGTCTTCACCGACTTGAATACCGGGGGTACGACAGTGCCGGAGTCGCTTTGTTGAACGGGAAACTGAAAGTTTTCAAAACCAAAGGTAAAGTGTCGGACCTGGATGACCTTCTCGAAGGTCTGGATGTAACTTCAACCATAGGAATTGCACACACCCGCTGGGCCACGCATGGCGAACCCAACGACATTAATGCGCATCCCCATTATTCGTCGAACGAAAAAATGGCGATTATCCATAACGGGATCATCGAAAATTACAATGTTCTGAAACAGGAACTTCAGCAACGCGGATATGTTTTCAGAAGCGATACCGATACAGAAGTATTGATGTACCTGATCGAAGACATTATGGCTAATGAGAAGCAAACCCTGGCCGAAGCAGTTCGCATTGCACTCACACAGGTGACCGGAGCCTATGCTTTGGTGATTATATCACAGGATGAACCCGATTTGCTTATTGCGGCCCGTAAAGGAAGTCCTATGGTAGTTGGAATCGGCGAAGGGGAATATTTTATTGCTTCCGATGCGGCTCCTATTGTCGAATATACGCGTCAGGTAGTTTATCCCGGTGAGGAAGAGGTTATTACACTCAGTCTGGCCGAAGGATTAAAAATCCGCACCATTGCTGATATCGAAAAAACCCCTTACGTTCAGACCCTGGAAATTAACCTGAGTGCCCTCGAAAAAGGCGGTTTTGATCATTTTATGCTGAAAGAGATTTACGAACAGCCGCGCACCGTTCGCGATAGTATGCGTGGTCGTTTGCATATGGACCAGGGAATTATTGTTCTGGGTGGTATACAGGATTACCTGCGCAAGTTTCTGGCTGCACGCCGCATAATTATTGTCGGGTGCGGAACATCGTGGCATGCCGGTATAGTAGGAGAGTACCTGATCGAAGAACTGGCTCGGATTCCGGTAGAAGTAGAATATGCCAGCGAATTCCGCTACCGTAACCCGCTGATTTATGAAGATGATATCGTAATTGCCATTTCGCAGTCGGGCGAAACTGCCGATACGCTGGCAGCCATCGAAATGGCTAAATCAAAAGGCGCTACCATTATAGGAATATGCAATGTGGTAGGTTCATCGATTCCACGTGCCACCCATGCCGGTTCGTACACCCATGCCGGGCCTGAGATTGGCGTTGCCTCAACCAAGGCATTTACTTCGCAGGTTACTATTCTGACTTTGCTTGCCCTGATGCTGGCCGAGAAAAAAGGAACCATTTCTGCTTCTCGCTATTACCGGTTGTTGCACGAATTTAATACCATTCCGGAGAAAATTGAACAAACATTAAAATGCAACGATAAGGTAAAAGAAATCGCAAAAGTTTTTAGCAAGGCAACCAATGCATTATACCTGGGCAGGGGAATTAATTTCCCGATTGCTCTCGAAGGATCGCTTAAACTGAAAGAGATCTCCTACATACATGCCGAAGGATACCCTGCCGCCGAAATGAAACACGGCCCTATTGCCCTGATTGACGAGGAAATGCCCGTGGTGGTTATTGCTACCAAAAGAGGGCAGTACGAAAAAGTGGTCAGTAATATAATGGAAGTGAAAGCCCGGAAAGGGAAAATCATTGCCATTGTTTCTGAAGGCGATGAAGATGTACGTGCCCTGGCCGATTATTGCATCGAAATCCCCGAATGCGACGAGATGCTGGTTCCGTTGTTGGCTACTATTCCTTTGCAGTTGTTATCATACCATATTGCATTGTTACGTGGCTGTAATGTGGATCAGCCGAGGAACCTGGCGAAGAGTGTAACGGTGGAGTAACCTGAAACTATAATCTAATAGGGTAACTGTTAGTTATTCTATGTGAATAAATAAATTTCAAATAGCAGGTAGCATGAGGTTGCCTGCTATTTTTATTTAAAAAAATGATTGTGTACAAATCCCATGGTATATTTAGATTTGCTATTTTAACAGGATGAACCAATATTATATATTCCTTAATGCTGTAAAATCATACTCCCCTGGCGCAGATTTACCTTCATTGAAACCGCTTCACTAAGCTACAAATCCATACCAGCTTGAGACCCAGCACCCTCATTTCCCTATGTAAACAGAATAAACTTTTCTGCAATTCAGGAAAACATAAAACAGCCATGCTGTTATAAATCAAAGAACTATTTCTCCTGAGCCACCACCACCGCTTCCTCCTGCCGCAACCTATTCACTCATATTTAAGTGAAACACTTATCT
>JBBSBT010000308.1:0-4759 GCA_038250985.1 Bacteroidales bacterium | reverse complement strand
GTAAAAGCGTTAAAGTTTCAAAATTATATTTAAATGCCGGAATAGAATATAATTAACTTGTATTTTTGTATGTTTATATTATTTTCGTAGCATCCGGGACCATAAATTTATTATTCCAAAACACATGTAAACCCTTTCCTGATTTGTTTTTTTACAATAAAAACTCCGTGTTGCTGATTTGTCATTAACTTTGCTTCAACCGTTTCAAAAATTCCTTTACGTTGCTAACTAAAAATGAAATTTAATACCCATCTTAATCAACAAAAAACAATGAACAAAAATCGTAAACCTAAAAAACGTGGTTTTAAACTAAGTTTTTCTGCATTGGTAATTCCTATAGCCCTGGCTTTATCAATCGTAGTATTTAAATTCGTCATGGGTAATCCTTCCAATTTCCAGGGCAACGATTCAGCTAATTTGCCTTTGCCAGGCAATTTTTACGGTATGATTTACAAAGGCGGGTTAATAGTACCGATTTTAATGACACTTCTCCTGATTGTGATCACTTTTGTAATTGAACGTTTTCTGGCCATCCGCAAAGCCACTGGATTAGGCGATGTGGTTGAATTTGTTCAGAATGTAAAGTCTGATCTCCAGGAAAATGATCTTGATTCGGCCATGATTGAATGTGATGAGCAAAAAGGATCGGTAGCCAATGTAATCCGTTCGGTGTTACTTAAATATCGGTTGCTGGAGAAGGATGACACACTGGCCAAGGATCAGAAACTGGCTGCTTTACAGGCTGAAGTGGAAGAATCCACTTCGCTGGAATTGCCCGCCCTCGAAGAAAACCTGGTAATTCTGGCAACTATTACTTCGCTGGCTACGCTCATGGGATTGCTCGGTACCGTATTAGGTATGATCCGTGCCTTTGCAGCACTTGCCAATGCAGGAGCCCCCGATTCAGTAGCACTTGCATCTGGTATTTCCGAAGCGCTTGTTAATACGGCATTTGGTATTGGAACAGCTGCCCTGGCACTTATTTTTTACAACTATTTTACCACCCGCATCGATAAACTGACCTATAATATTGATGAAGCAGGATTTAGCCTTGTGCAGTCGTATGCAACAAATCATGCATAGTCTTTTTATCATTTTAAACGGTAAACAATATGCCTAAAGCAAAAGTTAAACGAAAAAGTACCTGGGTTGATATGACTGCCATGTGCGATGTGGCTTTCCTGTTACTCACGTTCTTTATGTTAACATCCAATTTCACCAAGAAAGAGCCGGTCCTGGTTGCCACACCAACTTCAGTTTCCGAAATAAAAATCCCGGAAACCAATATCATGACCGTCCTGGTTGATAAAACAGGTAAGGTGTATTTTGGTATTGACGGGCAGGATAAGAAAAAGTTGCTGATTGAAAAAATGGCAGCTATGTACAAAGTTTCTCTTACCCCTGATGAGATCAAGAAATATACGTTGCTCGACCTGGCCGGAAATCCTATGCAGGCCATGAAATCGTACCTCGACCTGCCTGTTGATAGGCGTGATCTTCCACAAAACAACCTGGGAATTCCTGCTGATTCTACGGATAACGAATTTATGAACTGGGTGAAAACAGCGCGTGAAATCAACCCCGATTTGCGTATAGCTATTAAAGCTGATGAAAAAACGCCTTACCCTGTGATTAAAAAGGTTATGAAAAGTTTGCAGCAGCTCGACGAAAACCGTTATAACCTGATTACCAAGCTCGAACGTGCTCCGGGTAAAGAGTAGCAATTTATAAAAATATCCAAAAATGGCAGAAATCAGTCAAGATTCCGGTTCGCATAAAAAAAGTAAAAAGAAAAGAGCAAAGAAATTAACCACCCAGATTGACCTCACACCGATGGTTGACCTTGGTTTTTTGCTGATCACTTTCTTTATGCTTGCAACCTCACTTATCAAGCCTCAAACGATGGAAATTACCATGCCATCGGATAAAAAAGTCCTTGAAGAAGATAAAACCGTTGCCAAAGCTTCACAGGCCATTTCAATTATACTGGGGAAAGATGATATTGTTTATTATTATTTTGGGAAAACAGAAGGCGCAAAACTGCTAAAAACAAATTATGCCCCCGATGGACTTCGGAAGATACTCCTGGCAAAGAATTTTGATGTTGCTAAGCAGGTGGAAGATCTTAAAAATGAAAAAAACAGGACCCATATGAAAGAGGAGGATTTTCAAAAGCGAATCTCAGCAATCAGGGCGAACAAAAATGCACCAGTGGTTAGGATTATGGCTACGGATGATTCAAATTATAAAAACCTTGTCGATGCTCTTGATGAGATGAATATCTGCAGCATTAGCAGGTATGCCATTGTCGATTTCGACGAACCCGACAAAGAACTATTGCGAACTCTGTTGCCTTAATTTCATTATTTCCTGTATTCACAATATATAATAAATAATGCATAAGGTTGATATATTTTCAGATGAATGGTGCAAGATTGTTTTCGAGTCCAGGCCCAGGGATTACGGAGCCTATGTTTTGCGAACGCTCTCATCCCGACGCCACCGGATTGCTATATTGATCACTGTTATTCTTTTCGTTGCTGTATTTACCCTTCCTGCCCTTGTTAAAAGCATTATTCCTGCTTCCAAAGAAAAGAACGTTGAGGTTACTACCTTGTCAAATATCAAACTCGAAAAGAACAAACCCAAAGATATTGAACAGCCCATAATCATAGTTGAACCTCCTTTGAAAATAAAAAGCACTATCAAATTTACCCCACCTGTGATAAAGGATGATATTGAAGTGAAAGATGAGGAAGTGATGAAAACGCAGGAAGAAGTAAATGAGTCAAAACTTTCGGTTTCAACCGCTGATGTGAAAGGAAACAGCCAGGATGCAGATGCTGTTGATCTGTCGGAACTGAAGCAACAGCAAAACCAGGTTGTTGAAGAAGAAGTAGTAAAGCCATACGTGGTTGTGGAACAGATGCCTGAGTTTCCGGGGGGCGATCGTACTATGCGGAAATTTCTTGAGGATAATATCCGGTATCCTATGATGGCCAGGGAAAGCGGAATTTCCGGTACTGTTTATGTTACTTTTGTTGTAAGTGTTAACGGTCATATCTCTGATGTGAAGCTCTTACGGGGAATAGGTGGCGGATGCGATGAAGAAGCCATAAGGGTGGTTAAAACTATGCCGGCTTGGATTCCGGGACGGCAAACCGGCAAACCGGTACCCGTTCAGTTTAACCTTCCGATCAAATTTTCACTCAACCAGTAAGTAACAACAGGATTTTTTAAAATATAATTCAGGAAAGCATGAGAAGAATATTCGGTTACAGCATGTCAGTCGTTTACCTGCTAGTGGGCATCTTCCTGTTGGTTAAAGGATGGTCTGTACTTGATACCATTCAAAACTACGGTCTTGGAATGTTGTTTATAGTCTATGGTCTTTTCAGGGCCTACCGTATACGCAAAACCGCACCGGTATCCTTGCGAATGACCGGCAGAGATGCAAATGTTAACAGCAAAGATTCTGCAAAATGAAAAAATGGGTGGTGTTGGCTTTGACCGGAGTTCTTTTTTTTGTTTGCAGTTGTAAGCAAAGCGCGGAAAAAAGCAAAAATCAAGATACTCCGACTACCGGTGAAATTTCTATTTCAGTGGATGAAACCTTCACTCCTGTAATTGAGGCAGAACTTCCCGTTTTTCAATCCATTTACAAGTATGCCGATATTCATGCCAGGTATCTTCCCGAAGTGGATGCCTTTAACCTTCTTTTAAAAGATAGCGTCAGGCTGGCGATTGTATCGCGCCCTCTTTCGGCTAAAGAAATGGCCTATTTTCATTCGAAAAAATTCTTTCCAAAAATAATCCCGTTTGCTATTGATGGAATTGCTGTTTTGGTTAACACTGCAAATCTTGATACCTTATTTTCGGTCGAATCGATACGGAAAATTTTGATGGGTGAAATCACGGATTGGAAGCAACTTAACGCCAGGTCGAAACTGGGGAAAATTAAAGTGATTTTTGATCATCCGGAGTCGAGCATTGTGCGGTTTATGGTGGATTCCATCACCAAGTCGGGCAAACTGGGTGAACAGCTCTCGTCCATGCAAAGCAATCTCGATGTGGTTGATTTTGTTTCGGCAAACCCGGATGCCATCGGGTTGATAGGTGTAAGCTGGGTAAGTAACCGGAACGATCCGAAGAGTCTTTTGTTTTTACAGAAAATAAAAGTAGCCGGCATTTCAGTTTCGGAGCCCGCCTTACCCGAAAATTCATACCAGCCCTACCAGGCCTATATCGCAACCGGAAAATATCCCTTTACCCGTTTCGTTTATGCGGTGCTTTCGGAACCTCGTGCCGGGCTTGGAACCGGGTTCACATCCTTCCTGGCAAGCGATAAAGGTCAGCGGATTGTTCAGAAAACTGGTATTTTGCCTTATACCATACCTTTGAGGATCGTTCATATTGTGGATGAATGATAAGCAGGAGATAGCTGGTGAGAGGTTGAGTTTATTATGATGAGAAGGTGTTTAAATGTCCGAAGACTGAAGACCGAAGACAGAAGGCTGAAGACAGAAGACCGGAGACGGAAGACAGGAGAATTAAGAACGGAGTCAGAAGACGGAAGCCAGAAGATCGGAGACGGAAGTCCGAAGAATTGATATGCGAAACCTGCGAATGGAATAAGGATGTAGGTTACTTCGGTCTTCGGACTCCCGTCTTCGGACTAATACCCAATTGAGTATAATAAAACAAAGATCAACATGAAATTCCCGATTATATTACTTTTTATAGCATTACTTCTTGTTAG
>JBBSBT010000307.1:0-4786 GCA_038250985.1 Bacteroidales bacterium | reverse complement strand
CAGAACAACTATCAGCTGCAACCCATAACCATTGGAGTGAAGATGCAATCATTAAAAAACTTGGCATTGTTGAAAAATCCATTCCCGGTCCGGGCGACGGAACCCAGGAAATGGGCGTAAAGGCTGCACTCGATTGTCTTATAAATACAGGAATTCAGGCAGAAGAAATAGACCTTATCATTTCAATAGGCGAAGAATGGAAAGAATACCCGCTAACCACAACCGGCATTTATATCCAGGAACGTATCGGGGCAATTAATGCCTGGGCCTTTGACCTGCAGCAGCGCTGCTGCACTTCCGTTGCCGCCATGAAAATAGCAAAAGATATGATGTTCGCCGATCCGGATATAAATACGGTCCTGATCGCTGGTGGCTACAGGAATGGAGATTTCCTTGATTATACCGACAATTCCGTTTCGTTTATGTTTAACCTGGCTGCCGGTGCAGGCGCAATTTTACTGAAAAAGAACCTGGGCCGTAATGAATTGCTGGGGACACATATTATTACTGATGGAACCATGGCTCGCGATGCAGGAGTGGAATTCGGCGGCATTCAAAATCCGATAACCTGCGAAAATGTTCATATTGCGCATCGCTCACTGCGTGTTTTTGACGAAAAACACATGAAAGAACGTCTGAATGAAGTCTCGATGAAAAACTGGATGACCTGTATCGATAATGCCTTTAAAAAGTCAGATGTTGAAAAATCGGAATTGGATTTTCTGGCCGCTTTGCACTTTAAAAGATCCTTGTATTTCAGTTTAGTTGCAGAACTTGGACTTACTCCGGAACAAACTGTGTACCTTGAAAACTATGGTCATTTGGGTCAAGTGGACCAGATATTGTCATTACACCTGGCACAGCAGCTTGGAAAAATTTCGGAAGGCAGCATTATTTCCATGATCGCCGCAGGAATTGGCTATGCCTGGGGGGCGAATGTAATCCGATGGGGAAAATATGAGGTCCAGCCATTTTAATAATGCTATATCTATCTGTTATAAAACAGATTATATAGGTTAAGTTCTTAATATATTGCTTTTGTCAACCCTATATAATACTCTATTAATTCGTAAGTCCATACCTAAATAAATACTTTTAACCCACTAAATACTAATCACTAAAAAAACCAACCACCATGAAAAAGAAAATTTATTTATTTTTATCTATTGCCTTTGCCTTAGTTCTTGGATTTTCCTCCTGCAGCAAAGATGAAAACACTGCCCCAACTATTAAATCAGCAGTATTATCAGCTGACAACAAAACAATCGCCGTTACTTTTTCGGAAGCAGTGTACTCAAAAGCGGATGTAACAGGGGCGCTTACTGCCGCTTCGCTTACCGTTACTGCTCCCGCAGCCATTAAGTTCACGTACACAGTTACACACACAGCCGGAAGCACTACTGCTACTATCAATCTGGCAGTTACATCTATTATTCTGGGAACTGAAAAATTCACCATCAAGCCTGCGTCAGCTACTGCTATTTATGATAACGAAGGGAAAGCAATGGCTGCAGCAGATATGATAGAAACAAATATTGCTGCTAAAGATTTAGGGATTATGGGCAGTTGGATATCAGAGGGAGGTAATGTTGCTCCTCTTCTTGTAACTTATTTTAAAGTGTTGAAAGTAACAGCTGAGTTTAAGACTGATTTTACCTATAAGGTGAATCAATTTAATACCGGCAACACCACAACTACCCCTGACCTCGTATTTACTGGCACTTATGTTATTGCCAAATCAACTACCGGAAATATCTGGACAATTACCTGCAACCAGGAACTTCCTTACACGGCAGTAGCTTCGGGAATTTTCGAAATTAAAACCAGTCCTGAAGTACTGTGGTATGAAGTAGTACAAACTTCGGGCACACAGAATGTACCCCCAACACCAGTAGCCGGTTTTGGCAGTTCAAACGGTGGAACTCTCGGAGTATTAAATGTTCAGAAATTTGTTCGTGTACCTTAATTTATCTGCTTTGCTTTAAAGTAGAACATTGAATGAAAAATTAAATAAGGCAAAGCCGCTGTTAATAAAGTAACCGGCTTTGCTTTTTTCAATCCCTAAAAAGAGCTCCATGAATAAGTTTGCAACAATTTTATTAGCTGTTGTATTGGTAAACAATTTCGGCTTATCGGCCCAAACCAGCAGTGAGAAGCCTGCATCTGAGGCTAATAAATTCAACCTGTTTAGTAAGGACATGCCTTACAATGCCAAAGCCAACAAGGAATTCCAGTTCCTGGCATTTTTCATCACACAGGGAGTAAATTCCAATATGTATCCAAAGGCCAGCCTGTTCAACGGGCAATTGGTTGGCAGGCTTTTCGGACCAAACTCATCAACTACTTCTGATACCTGTACCTCTAATTATTTTGAGCAGCGCATCATCCCCTTTTTCATTTATCAGCCAAAGTTATTCAATGGAAAAGCAATTCTGAGAACTTCATTCGAAATAGACTGGACATGGGGCGACCAGGCCTATGGCATCAGTGGCAATAAAGGTGCTGCTATTAATGCCGACCAGGTAAATATTCAGACTCAAAACGTTGAACTGGAACTTATTCCGCATAAGAACTTTGCTATAAACCTGGGTTTACAAAGGCTATACGATACTCCATATAATCCTTACCGAACCATGTTTGATAAAATGACAACCACCGGATACCGCCTTGCATATTGGGGCACGGATGCAGTTGGCATTTCGGCCCGGTACGACGGCGATTATCAGAAAGTAAAAGCCGGATATTACCTGCTTTACGAAAACAATACAGAAGCCGACGATGATGTTACATTATCCGAACTGGTTTATCAACGTAAACTTAGCATGAAATGGAATGCGGGCGGTTCAATATACTGGGTCCGTGATCGGGGAAAAGGCCAGGGTGGTGTATCTGTTTTTGGCGAAGGATTGGCAAGTACGCTTGCAGCCTATAACGGATCGTTTGTTTTTGATATGCAGCGTGATTATAAGGCTGATATCGTATGGCTGGGAGCTACCGTTAGCAGAAACCCCGATTTTATGCTGGATCCGTTTCAGTTAACAGGTTTTTTAAATTACAACCTGGGGACCGTACGATCAAATGATAATGGTGTTTATAAAAAATCTTCTGATATTGCGGGCTTTGCCGGAAATGTCAGGGCTGCATACCGTTATGGCAGGACATTGAATGATTATTTTTCTGCTGATTTTATATATGCGTCAGGCGATCCTAACGGTATAGATGATAAAAAATATACCGGAGTCATTACCGGAAACAGTTGGGGAATGCCTTCCAGTATTTTTGTCGGAACCGGTGGTTACCTGTTATTTCCTCATGCCAATGTGGTGAACCGGTTCACACCGGTTGTTTCCGATATTTCAAATATGGGTTATGGACTAATTGGCGGGACCATGAATGTTGCCCACGATCTGATTCCCAACAAGCTGAATGTTAAGGCCGGAACTGCGATGGCTGTCAGCCCTGCCAAACCTCAGAATGGAGGCAGAAACCTTGGAACTGAAATAAACGGAGCTGTTTCCTATACTTTAGGCCCATTTATGAGTATCGAAATGCATGCTGCTTACATGTGGCTCGGCGATTTCTTTGATAGTAAAGATGATTCGCACGGATCATCTATTAACGGGAATTCTGCTACCCGACCGGTTAATCCCTACACAGCTTTTATTGTCTATAAATGGTTGATGTTCTGATAATTCATGTAATAATCCAAAAGATGAAAACACTTGTAAATATGAAACTAAAATCATTTATACCCATTATACTGCTGCTGCTCACAGCATGCTCAGCTCCTTATAAAAATCTTACCAAAATCAGCTCCATGAATGAATTGAAATATGATTTTCCGGTTCATTATGCCGATTTGAATGGGGATATTAAACTTGCTTACGTTGACGAAGGCAAAGGCTCTGAAACCATCCTTATGATTCATGGATTGGGCAGTTATCTGCCTGCATGGAAAAGGAATATTACTGAATTGAGTAAATATTATCGGGTTATAGCTGTTGATCTGCCTGGTTATGGCAAATCGTCAAAACTTCCACATAGCGGATTAATGACGTTTTATGCCGGCGTAATTGCTGATCTGATCCAGAAACTGGAATTAGGGCCTGTTAACCTTGCCGGACATTCGATGGGTGGACAAATAGCGATGGTGCTTGCGCTTGAAAAACCGGAACTGGTAAAACGGCTCATATTGGTTGACCCTGCCGGATTTGAAGCGTTTCATGCAGGGCAACGAAACTGGTTTAAAGATGTTATGACTCCCAATTTAGTGCGGCTCACCACTGTTGACGCCATAGAGACTAACCTAGCAAGCAATTTTTACCGCATGCCGTCCGATGCACAGTTCATGATAGAGGATCGTATTGCCATGCGCGATGCCAGTGATTTCGAAAATTACTGCCTGGCCGTTGCCCGTTCAGTCCATGGTATGGTTGATGAGCCAGTGTTAGATAAAATATCACAGATAAAAATACCAACTTTAATCTTTTTTGGTGAGGACGATATGCTAATCCCAAATCGTTACCTGAATCCTGGTTTCACATATAAAATTGCAGAACAAGGTGCCAGTCTGATTAAAGGCAGCAAACTAATAATGGTTCCTAAATGCGGGCATTTTATGATGTTCGAGAAACCGGAAGTTTTTAATACCGAAACAAAGAATTTTATTCAGTAACTCAATATCTGAGCTGGCTGAAGATTTAATTGCGTTTATTTGATTGAGGTTGGGGATGGGAGTTGGAATACCGTTTACCTGGTATCGCCAACTCTCGTTTTTTATTTCCTT
>JBBSBT010000306.1:0-4788 GCA_038250985.1 Bacteroidales bacterium | reverse complement strand
ATCACTTATGCTGCCGAGAGCTGGGCCAGCAGCGATTTCAGACCGTCCTTTAAAATCCCGCGTTTCGTTAGTATAATCGGAGCCCTGGCCTGTATCATTGTAATGATAGAATTGGATATACTGGCATTGGCAGTAGCTTCTGTTATATTGCTTGCCATATTCTTTTACCTCAAGAATAAGGAACTTACCTTACAAACCGGGGATACCAGATCAAGTATATGGTTATCGCTGGTAAAAAACGGGCTGATAAAATTAGCTACCTCCAAGACCAATAGCCGGAACTGGAGGCCCAATATGATCCTTTTCAGCGGTGGTACCAGTAACAGGCCACACCTGGTTGAAATCGGGAAAGCCCTGATAGGGAAACTGGGAATATTCACAAACTTCGAACTTGTTGAACACCCTGACGAAAGCCTTCTGTTTGATAAAACGGCAAAAGTGCGAATCGAAAATTTTGGTGACCACAAAAATATTATTACACGCAGGCATGTTTGCAGGAATATTTATGAAGGCATCGGGATGATCAGCAAAGTGTATGGATTTTCGGGCTACGAACCCAATACAATACTTATGGGCTGGGCCAAAAATACCAGGGATCCGAAAAAATTCGAAGAACTGCTTATTACTCTTAAAAAACTGGATTATAATTTAACTTTTCTTAAATATAACGAGGAATTTGGGTACGGAAAGCACAAGAAAATCGATTTCTGGTGGAGCGGGAAAGGACGAAACCTGCCACTTGCCCTGCACTTTATCCGTTTTATCACGGTAACACCCGAATGGAGAGATGCTGAAGTGCGAATTTTAGCCATTAATTCTGAAAGCAAAAACACGGACAGATATCACGCCATCCTCAGTCAGACTATTGATAATTATCGCATCAATGCAAGTATAAAAATCATCAGCAATTTTGAAAAATTACCTGAAAAAGATATCATCCGGTCTGAGTCCGGTGAAACAGATTTAACCCTTGCTGAAATACCCTATCTCACCGAAAGCAAAGCGGAAGGTGTGATCAACTATGTGAATGATCTGACAGAAGTCCTCCGATCATGCCTTTTTATAAGTGCAGCTTCTGTATTTGAGCCCGTAAATGTGATTTCTGAGTCCTCTTCGTCTGACAAAGTAAAAACATTGCGTGGTACGGATGAGAAACCGGATACAACCATTACCAATAAACTTCATCTTTCAGCAACAGAAATTGTCCATAATGAGGTTTATAACGTGGCTCAGGGGATTGAAAAATATACCGAAAACCTTATAAATAATACATTTTATGCCATTCTGAAAAGCCGTAACGAATACTTGGACAAGCTAGCCGGCATTACGGATAAAATGATGGGGAATCTGATAAAGGCCACTAAAATTGAAAATAAATATGAAAAGCACTGGGAATATTTAAAAATCCTGAATGACTACTCTTATCATTCGCAAAAAGAATTGGCCTTATTCAAAGATATTTTCCTGGTAGAAGAGCGGGAAATAGTAATGAATGGATTTAACCGTTACTTTTCGGAAACGAATACCGCACTGAGTAGCCTGCCGGATCATATCAGGCTGACATTTAACCAGGAGGATTATAAAAATATAAAGCCTTCAGGTCTCTTCAACAGGCTTAATAAGGCCGTTAAAATAAGATGGGTACGTTTATCAGGAAAAAAAATAACAACAAAAAATAATGTACAGCCGGCAGCCTGGTATTATCTGTACTATAAGCGTCTGAAATATTTCCGTCAGTTTTATGAAAATTATACAGTTCAGACCTTCGCAGCATTTGCAGGGATCAGGGAACTTCTTGTGAGGAACCATGAAACCATAATAACTGCTCAATCAGGTAAATTAACCGGTGAAGCTTTGCTTTCGGAAAAGGAAAGCAATAATGCACTTATATTGAAGTTACGGGCCGGAAACCAGGAACTGGTATATAATCAGAGCCACAAACTCTTAAATGAACTTGTTTCCGACATCGGGGATTTCAGCAAGATTATTGAAAGCCCGCAGGCAAATAGACTAAGCCAAAAATTTAAACCATTTAGCAGGAAAAAGGAACAACTGGAGAATTCTTTGTTGGAGTTCCCTGATTTGTGGTTGCATTTTATGGTCAATCATGTCAATAAAACATATCTCGATTTCCTATATCTCGCACTTAAAAACCGTTTAGCCTCTAAAATTGAAAAAACAAACCAGGATATTGAAATATTGATTGAAGGGAATATTAATAATAAGCTGAAAGCTTTTGAAGACAAGATCATATCCATCATGAAAACTGGCGATCTGAAATCAGAAAAGAAAGGATTTTTCAATCAGAAATCGATATCAGCGCCGCATTTTGAAGAAGCATTTTCACTTTTAACTAAAGAAATAAAAATAGCAGTAGATCAACTTCCTGAAAATATAGAGATAACCGGGGATGACCTTCAGGAAAATATCAAATTTGAAAATCTCGAAAACATCCCTGAGTTTGTCGTTCCTGTGCGTAAAACGGCAGATTATTATATCAGCAATGAGCTAAGTTCGCAGATTCAAAAACAATCCAGGAGTATTGGCCAGCAACTATCGTTTTCCCTAACAACTTTGAAGAATTTGATCAAGTTGGCCAATTTTCACCTTGAAAACAGGGGAAATCATCATGCCGAAGAAGTTGAAAGCCAACCTGAGCAGGAAAAACAAAATGCCGTCCTTAACAATTTATTAAATAATGTGCAAAGTGAAGAACGTAAGCTGGATGCACTTTTTGAACAACTCAGACAGGGTTTCGATAATGGATTGAAAAACGCTTTTGAACCGCTGTCTTCAGCCGTAATTGTTAAAAATTCGGGTGGTCTGAAGCGAACAATCAAAGCAAATGAGAAACGAAAATTCAAAGTCCGGATTGAGGAGTTGAAAAAGTCAGCGAACGATAGCTTCAGCAATCAATTCGTGAAATTGCTTTACCGCCGGAGCAAGGGTTTATTGTGGGCCAACCGCCTGGAACAATTGCGCGAGAAAGCTCTCCTGTTTCCTGGTGAACCTGTTAAACGTATGCTGGAAAAAATATCACCTGACAAAACAGTCATACAAAAATTACCTTTTTACTATTCCAATTTATTTTCAGGCAGCTCATCTATAGGTGGTGACTTCTGGGTCGGAATGGAAGATGAAATTGAAAAGGGCAGTAAAGCTATAAAGCGGTTTTTTGGAGGCAGCACTGGTTTGCTTATCATCAGTGGTGAACGCAGTTCCGGTAAGTCGAGCCTTAGCAAGCATCTGGCAACCATTCACTTCGAAAAACAAAACATATATAACATCAAGGCGCCCCGCGAAAGTATTGCCGATGTTGCTCTTTTTGAACTGACGTTGCTGAAAAACTTCGAAGGCCAGGATAACCTTGTGTACGCTATGGAGGCGCTCCCCCCTAAAAGTGTAATTGTTATCAATGACCTGGAACTCTGGTGGGAACGCAAGCCTTTTGGCATGCAGGTCGTCGAAAAAATTATCGCCTTGATCCGGCAATACGGGAACAAGGTATTGTTCATCATTAATGTTAATCAATATGCGCTTAAGATAATCAATCAGCTCAGCTCGATAAATACCTGGGCCTTAGACATTGTGTTTTGCCAGCCTTTTGATGCCCGTGAACTAAAGGACCTGATTTTGATGCGACATAAATCGGGCGGGATGAACCTGATAATGAATAAGAAACGGGAAGATGAGATGACAGACTGGGATTTTGCCCGCCTGTTCAGCCGGTTCTTTAATTTGTCGGCAGGAAACCCGGGTTATGCTATAAATCTCTGGCTTGCAGGTATACGGAAAATATCAGGGAATACACTCTACATGGAAAGCCCTTTTAAAAGGGAGATTGATTTTCCGGAGGACCTTCCCCAGGTTGAAATTATGTATATCCTGCAATTTATCCTGCACCGCCGCTTTTCAGTGCATAGTCTTTCCGGAATACTTCAGAGCGATATCGAAAACACCGGTAAAACAGTTCGTATCATGGTACAGAAAGGAATCCTGCTGGAGAAGTTCCCTGATATTTATTGTATCAACCCGGCCCTGGAAATCCATCTGGTTAAAAAATTAAAAAGCCTTGAATTATTATGAGATACCTCGAAGTTCTTGCGATTGCACTTGCGCTTTTTATTATCCTGCGCTTTGTAGCTAATTATTTTCCTGTTCTTGCCAGTAGAAAAAATATCAGGACAATATTTTTCAAACTTTTCCCCGTGGTCGAAATGTTCGCCTGGCTGGCTTACGTGTTCTGGGCTCTGGATCAAATATTTATAGAAATAGAAGCCTACCAATTACTGATTGAAAGTTTTATTCTCGTTCTTATTTTCATATTCGGATGGTATTTTCTTCGGGATTTTGTTTCCGGAATTATACTGAAAATGGAAAATGCCTTTGAGGCCGGACAGCAGATTAATACCCCTGCAGCCTCGGGTACCATACGGAAACTTGGTTACCGTTCCATGGAGATTGTGACTAGTGAGGGCGAATTTATAAAAATCCCTTTCAGCCGGCTTACAGGGGAGAATATTGTAAGGCCTGCCGATACAGGCAATTGGGCAGAGCGCGTAATAAAACTTAAAATTGTTTCAGAATACCATCTGGAAAAAATTCAGAGTATGCTGAAAAACAGAATTCTCGAAATGCCATGGATTGTTTCTGAAAGTAATATCCGGGTTATAATTGCCTGTGCTGAGGAGAAAAATTATGTTGCCGAAATACATTTTTACACCATCAGTCCTGAGATGGCTGTTAAAACAGAAGAGATTCTACAGGTTTTTGTAAATGAAGCATTTT